>JAICQW010000221.1 GCA_025937665.1 Nitrososphaeraceae archaeon
ATGAGCCAAATAGACGGTTTCTTAAATACAAATTTAGGTTCTTCTCTGTCGGTTTCTATGACTGAGTCCAATACCTCTTCGTTATCTTCTAACAACAACACTTTTCACTCTTTTAGAGTTAACCTGCAAAAAGCAATCGGGTAACGTTGGAAAAACAACAGATTTAGTGGAGATATGTCAAAGTTCATTTCCTGTCATCTTTCCTTTTCTATGATATAATTCGAGAATAAAGAAAGCATCATAACGCCAGGAAAATACTTTGAAGCATCCATTAGAATATGTCCAAAAGGATCATTCCTAGGATCAATTTTATCATAATGAACAGTGTAATAGGTATCATATTCACGAATGTGTAATTTTCCATGTCTGTATTGTTTTAATGAGCCCATTTTTTCTCCCAGCATGGTCGGTTCGTATTCTATAAGAGGCCTTACTGTTTTTGGTACAATGATATTTCCATCACTGTCAACAAAACTCATAGCAACCTAACAATAACTTCAGATATAAAAATTACCTTCAATTATTAGATTTCGAATAATAAATTATTTTTTGGAATCTAATTCAAACATAGTGAAATTCAAACCTCATAACAAGACTTTTATAGAATATTACCTATTTTTTTCGTTATGAGTGATACAAAAGGTAAGGTTCCAAATATAGTTGCAATAGAGGTTATAAAGAAGAATGGCGTTGATGTCGAAAAATTAAAAGAATTGTTAACCAAGGGCGTAGGTGCTGAATTTACTACATATTATTATTATACAATTTTAAGAATGCATTGCACTGGGCTTGATGGAGAAGGAATTAAAGAAATCGTAGAAGAAGCAAGGATCGAAGATAGAAATCATTTTGAAGCCATGGTACCAAGATTGTATGAACTTGGAGGGTCATTACCAAGAGATATTAGAAAATTTGCCGATCAGGCAGGTTGTCCTGATGCATACCTTCCAGAGAACTGGGAAAATCTAACTTCCATAATAGAAATATTACTTGGTGCAGAACAATGTGCTATACGTTCATGGGGAGAGGTATGTGACATGACTGCTGGGAAAGATCCTCGTACTTATGATATTGCTCAAAGAATCATGCAAGAAGAAATTGAACATGAGGCTTGGTTTATTGAGTTGCTCTCTAAGAGACCTTCTGGACACTTTAGAAGGAGATCAGTTGGGCAATCACCGCATGTCGGACAACAGGGTGGACTAATACACCTATAAGACTCTGTCAATATCTTTTTTTTATTTATATCTTTTTTGTTACTAAAATAAAGAAGATTAATTTCCCTTTCGATTTTCGAATCTGACATATCACATTAGTAAGCTAATATTGATTGAGATATTAGTCTAGAGAAACTACAACGGAGTTTGTCTTACGATATATGACTTATTTGAAATATACTACCAAGTCCTATTGATACGACGTATAGATTACCATCGGGGCCCATTTCCAAGTCAGTGATACCTCCAAACCCTTCGCCAAACACAATACTACTAACTCCAGGAGATGATGGTTTTTCTATAATTCTTGACGAGAGAGCTTGTGGAAGAACCAGGTCCTTCCTATCAGGAGTGAGATCAAAATGATAAATTCTGCCGTTATGCACGTCACCTACAAACATATCGTTCTCATAAGTAGTTCCAAGCTGAGTTGATTCCAAGAATTTTACAGAGGTTGGGCCAGCGGTATTTATCCAAACAAGTTCAGGATCGCTATAATGTCCCTTCCCTTCAAAGTCTTGCAAATCAGATTCGCTGAATGAATCTTCCATTGAGGCCATACCCTGTACTTGTTGCCACCCACTATTGAAACCAGGGAGGACTAAATTTATTTCATCACTGTTTCCGGGTCCATTTTCTGTATCCCATAAATTACCAGAAACAGGATCAAAGTCCATCCCAAAGCTATTTCTTATGCCATATGCGTAGTATATTCTCAATGGAATAGAATCACCAAGTATACCATCGGTAGGTTGCCCGTCCTGCGATATCCTCAAAATACCTCCCCTTCCATCAGGATCAACACCGTCCTTGTAATTCTGGGTCTTGGTTTCTGTAGTTGGTCCCTTAAAAGAACCATCTACGTCACCAATTGATACATAGAGATTATTGTCCGGGCCGATTATTATGTCACCACCATTGTGTCTGGGCCCTGGATTTGCTGGTAAGTCCATCAAAAGTAATGGATTAATCAGTGCATCTCCCGACAACTCATATCTATAGACTCTATTCCCAATTGGTTGCTTCCCAGCCTTGTCGTCTCCATCTTTTCCATCAATTTCAGTGTAGTAGAGAAAAACATATGTCGTAGAACCGTCTTTGGATGCCGCTATTCCACACAGGCATCGCTCAATTGAATTGGCAACATTAACATCAAGAACTGGTTTTGCAAGAACTTTTCCGTCGACTATCCTTTTGACCATACCAGTATCTTTTTCAAGAACCAAAATATCACCAGGGCCTAAAAAAACCATACTGGTAGGAGTACTTAGGCCCTCAACAATCGTAGAAATTTGGAGGTTTGTATCAAAGAGCTTTGGTTTTCCTTCTTCCTCAAACTCTGTATCAGCAAACTCCTCTTGAGCTTTAACCGAATAAAAGTGCGTAATTGAAGTAAAAATCAAAAGTGAAATAATCATTAAGGTGATGATAACTCTGATCAAGGCTTGGAACATTCATTCACTTCGGATCTAATATACATATCGAAGAATGATATATGAGATAGTTATCAAAATATTCAAGCTATCAATGTGTCAACTCAAAAGAAACTAATGGTCCGAAGGGGACAGATAAATCTTTTACACTGAAAGAATTTGGATTGAAAGCAAGATTAGTGAACAGTCATTCCAGTTTCAATATAATTAGACTAAATGGCGAAAAATACTACGCTCTAGTAGGAATGTTTTTCAGTCTTGTGTTCTTTAAGAGCAGGGTAATTTGAAAATGTACATTTGCATTTATCACACTGCCATTGATGTTCACGTGC
>JAICQW010000075.1 GCA_025937665.1 Nitrososphaeraceae archaeon
CCAACTCATAGTGGCTACATCGAATTTGGTACTCCTTCTTCATGGAATCCATTTCTCTCAAAGTATCTATGTGTCTAACAGAATTTTCCGTCATATACTAGGGATACCTGATTTGATTACTTTTATCTTTCTTTTGATTTTCACCTTTAAACTAATTTTATCTAACTTTATTTAAGATGATAAAAAGCCAATTGCCTTTAGAACCGAGAAAGTTTGATAAATATGGTTGGGGAAAAATACCATATGAAGAAATGTCCCATTTGCGGCTGTACACAACATAGGCTATTCGGCTGTGGTAGTCATTGGCTAAGACACAAAAGATCAAGCGGTGGATCCTGTGAAGAGAAATAATTGTGATCTATTTTATTTCATATAACGCAATTGATAGTTTTAAAGCCATAGTATCATCTGTTTTTTCGGCTAGTGGCAGAATGTATTTTTGAGTCTCTTCCTTATAACGCAACGCCTTTTCCTTTTTTCTGTCATTTTTCAAGAAACGGACGTTGTCCAAACGGTCAGCTAGTTTAATGAATCTAGGCATCTTTGGACCTCTTGAAATATTCTCGAAATAGTTGACAAGTAATTTTTCTCTGTTTTCTTCGTTGGTTTTTGGTTCGGTTAAAATCCTAATTGTATCATAAATGCTATCACCAAAATTTGATCTCAAATCCTCAACAACTGCACTATCCTCTTTGCTTTTTTCAATGGCGTCGTGTAGAATTGCTGCACAGATAGTATCTACATCATGAACTTTTAATTCGTCAGATAATATCAGTGCTACCTTCATGGCATGGTTGATGTATGGCTCATGGCTTTCATTTCTAAAAATACCCGAATAAGCACTAGCTGCAAAACCAAAGGCCTTGGTAATCTTCACAACATCGTTAAGATTATCCCCGAATGGCTGAATTAACCTGGAAAAAGCTATCCTTGTAAAATTATTTAAATTCCATTGCATTTGACTCAACTAGTTAACCAGTTAATTATTTTTAAATAGTTTCTAAAGTATGCTAAATTTGAATCTACTACTCCATTCTTATTCTTCTGGATTCTGTACAAATATGGAATATGAGCAAGACTGAAACAAATGAACTTGAGTGGTATTTCAGGGACCTTTTATTCAGAAATCATAACAAGGGGATATTACAATTAGAAATAGAAAGTATCCCATCTAAAATGGTTGAAACCTATCTTAGATATAGAAATGAAGAATTTGGTCATATTTCTTCGATATTAAAAATGGTACTGGAAAATCTAGTATCGTCAAAACTCATAGAACGTCTAGATAGTCTAGTAAGTATTAGGGATGGAATTTCTCGCTTACAGTGTAGTAAATGCTATTACATCTGTTATCTTGGAAATCTAGAACTAAAATCTTGTTTGAGATGTCAAAGTAACGAATTGGTTGTCTTCCCAAGAAAACGCTAGGAAATGGACAAACAGAAAGATGAACTTGACTTTGGTTCGAAGTCATTATTGAAACTCATATATAGAACTTTGGGAAACATTCCTAGTTGAAAAAATGTCTGCTTTAACCATAAGGAAGTTTTATGAAGAAATACTTCAGTTCGTAGGAAAGAAAGTTTTGATAGAGACATCTTATGAGAAGAATTATAGTGGAACCTTAAGCGCTATCGACGAAAGATTAGATACAGTTCTAGAAAATTTAGAAGGTCAAGGAATACTGAGAATTATTATAAATGGAACTTTTGTGAAAGAAATAAAGCTTCTGGAGAAGCCTTTTGATCTTAAGGGTCTGGCCGATCGCCTATCAAGAGTATTTCCAGGACTAGTAAAAATCAGAGATGACGTCAAGGCGATAATTGTGATGGATAAAATTAAGGTAACCGAACATGGCATAGAAGAAGGTTCCGGATTGGCAGCTGATAGGGTAAAATCAATCTATGATGAATTCATGAGGGAGTTCAAGAAGTAGATTTGTTATTTGAGGTCAGGTATTCTGACCTAGCAGGAAGGATAGGAAAAATTAAAACCCCTAGTGGGACTTTTGAAACTCCTGCCTTCATACCTGTTATCCATCCCGTTTCACAATCTGTAGATATGGATTTTTTAAAGAAATTAGGTTTTGAGGCCGTTATTACAAATGCGTATATCACGTTAATGAAATATGGCGATCTTGCACGAGAAAAGGGTATTCATGGAATAATAAATTTTGATGGCCCAATAATGACAGATTCGGGTGGCTACCAAGTGCTGGAATATGGTTCTATTGAGCCAGAGCCTTCGTATATTGCTCAATTTGAAAACGATATTAAAAGTGATATCTGTGTACCTCTTGACAAGCCAACTGGATATGGACTGAGGTATGATGTAGCAGAAAGGTATGTTAACGAGACTATAAAAAATTCCCAAGAAACTTTGAATCTTATCAAGAGTAACAATGAAAGAAACTCTGTTTGGGTAGGTCCGGTGCAGGGAGCAGAACATCTAGATTTGGTAAAAAGATCAGCTGGACAACTTGATGAAATGGGTTATGAGATGTTGGCTCTTGGAAGTCCGGTGCAATTGCTAGAATCATACGAATTTGCCATTTTGGCGGATATGATAGCAGCTCTTAAATCAAAAGTTATGTCGAAGCCTATTCATCTCTTCGGAGCAGGACATCCTTTAACGATACCATTAGCAGTAGCATTAGGATGTGATACTTTTGATTCTGCTTCCTACATATTATATGCAAGAGATAACAGATACATGCATGCAAACGGCACTTCTAGATTGGATAAACTTTCATATCTTTCATGTCAATGCCCAATTTGCATCAATATGACAGTTAAGGAATTTGTTGAACTAGAATATGAAGAAAGAATTGACAAATTAGCCAAACATAATCTTTATGTATTGAGGGGAGAGGTCTTGTCTGTAAAACAGGCAATCATGGAGGGAAGATTGTGGGAATATGTCGGGCAAAAGGCACGTGCTCATCCCAAATTAATGGAGGCCTTTAAACTATTTCTCAATTACAAGTATTTAGAAGATGGTACTCCGGTGTTCAAGAAAAAAGCGATATTTTTTATGGAAACAATCGATCAGTATCGACCAGAGGCATCTAGAATAAGAAAGGTCTTTGATTCATTTAGGACAAATAAGAAAAAAATAATTCTATTTCCGGACACACAGGTTTCCCCATTTTATACTTCTCATGAGTATCATAAACTGTCCAGTAAATTTTCAGACTATCAGATTTGTGCTTATAATCCTTTTATTGGTATCATCCCTGCTGAAATTTCGGATATCTATCCAGCTGCTCATAACCTTATCTCAAAGAAAAAATTAAACGTTAATAGTGTGAAAGACTATCCTACTTTTGTTAGCTCTTTTGAAAACTTTCTTTCACATAGTTATTTTGATGATGTCATAGTAATTGCTGATGAATTCATGCAGGGAATAGTTCATCAAACCAATTTAGAATTTAAGAATCTAAGGATTATTGAATATAACGATGACGTAATTGAACAGATTTAATCATCAAATTCCTTCAGACCACCACTTCATTTTCATTTAGTTTTTGCTTAAATATGAGAAATAGATATGATAATTAATAAAATTGGGAATTGACTATGAGTTCATCTATGATTTTAGTGAGGAATTATTAAATCTAGACAGTTCCCTTCGTTGGATTGGTATTTCAAACAAATATGGCGTCTTAATCAATGTAGAACAGCGAGAAGGGTTAAAACCATTAATGTCAGAAGAGGAGAGCGAAGAATATGCGGCTGCTGCCGTGTCAAGGTACAGGACAAGGGTTAAATTTCAATCAAAAATTGGAAAACTAAATTATGCTGTTGGAAGATATGAAAATGTAACTAGGATTACTGTTCCCATAAGTAACGACTATTTTCTCCTGCTAACAATTGATAAGGAGAAAAACTATGATGACCTTATCAATAAGATGATAATTCCATTTATCGCCAAAAACAGGAACAAATTTCATTTTGAGGATACAAATGATTGATCCTATCTAGTTCTCGTTGTTCTCTACACTTTAAAAATTAGGGTTTAATGTCATCCACAAATCTCTTGTAAATTGACAGGGCTTCATCCTCGTTCTTTGCTCCAACGATTGTAGCCGCACCACTAGTCATGAAACTTATTAAAAGATTGTCAGAATTACTGCTCATGATAGTTAATCCTAGTTCTCCTTTTGTCTTGATCGCGTATCCCATTCGTTCCGCGTTCTTTTCAATACCCAAAAGGTTTAGTGATGATGAGATATGCGCAGGTGTAACAGTGTACGTTCTTTTTCCACGGTCACGACCGCATAACTCTTCGATTATCAATTGCTTTGTTTCCAGTTCATCTCTGTCAATTCTTTTTGTTCCGCACGAAGGACACTCTTCTTGCCTAAATACCGTAATCTTTTCTAATGACAGATCGTTTAGGTCTACATATATGAGCTTATTTTCTAGTGTTGGTTTTTCACCCAGAATTATCTTGACTACCTCTGAAACTTGAATACCACCGACCAGATACAAAATTGATGGATGAACCCCTTCAGTACTACATGTTGGCATATCATCTTCCGCTAAGGCAGGAAAGATGCACCTAAGACATGCGGTTTTATTTGGAATTATGGTACAGACTGAACCCAACATGCCCAAAGCCCCAGCGTAGATGAGAGGTATATTCAATTTAATGCATGCATCATTTAGCGCATATCTAGCATCTATGCTATCCAATGCATCCACGACGATATCATATCCACTAATTATGCTTTCGGCAGTATACTTGGTAACTGAATTAGGAAGAGCTTCGATCTCGACACTCGAATTAATTTTTTCAAGTCTTTCTTTTGCTGCTTCAACTTTTACTTTACCCAGATCATTTTCTGTGTAAAGATGCTGTCTATGCAGGTTCGAAATCTCAATGATATCTCTGTCTACTATCTTTAATTTTCCAACACCCATTGCAGTCAGTTGTGTAACGACAGGATTACCGATACCTCCAACTCCAACAACGCATACTTTTGCCTTTCTAAGTTTTTCCAATCCTATGAATCCTATTTCTTCTAGCATTATCTGTCTAGAGTATCTTTGTAAATCCTCGTTCTTTAATTCAGAACCTCCTGCTACTGCTGGAAGAATATAAACGGAATCACCACTATTAAGTTTGGTTGCCATGCCATCATTACTAAACCGCATATTTTTTCCGTTGATGTAAATGTTAATTAAAGATCGTGGTTTTCCGTTCAAATCCAAAACTTTACGTTTAAAATCTTCTCCCAGTTGTTCTGTTATCTTAGTAAATGCATCCTGTAAATCTGTGGCGTCTAAAGTAATCTTCTTTTCTCCAGTACCCTTCGTAAGAACAGATGGAATTATGAATTCAATATTTGTCATTTTGTATTCGTTATCTCCTAAGTGATCATTGCTGACACAGTTTGGATATCTGGCTTGACTACTTCAAGTTTGGGCAATGCACTCATAATTGCTTCTGTAGATTTCAATCCATTACCAGTAACATAACATACTACTTTTTCATCTCGTGCTATAAATCCATCATCAACCAGTTTCTTCAATACAGCAACAGAGACACCACCTGCAGGTTCAGTAAAAATACCTTCAGTTTTAGCTAATGTCAAGATTCCTTCCACAATTTCGTTATCGCTAGCTTCTTCAGCAATACCACCGTATTGATTCAATCTTCTCAACACATAAACGCCGTCACCAGGATCCCCAATTGCTAAACTTTTTGCTATAGTATCTGGTCTTTCTACAGGAACAATTTCACCAGTTTTATTCTTAAAAGCATCAACTATGGGGGCACAGCCATGTGGTTGTGCAGCTGTAACTTTTAGATTTGAAATGTCATCAATAAGTCCTAATTCATGTAACTCCTCAAATCCTTTACAAATTGCATTTAGCATAGCACCACTACCTACTGGTATGATTAGATGATCTGGAACTTGCCAGTTAAGTTGTTCGGCTACTTCAAATGCTAAAGTCTTAGAACCTTCCACGTAGTATGGTCTCATATTAATATTAACAATACCTATGCCCTTTGAATCGCCTATTATTGATGCCACCCTATTGGCATCGTCATATGTTCCTTCAACTGCGACAAATTTAGCACCGTAAGATAATGCCTGTGCAATCTTTACTTTTTCGATATCCGATGGTGCAAAAATATAACATGGCAAGTGTGCTTTAGCAGCGTGCGCAGCTGTTGCCGAAGCTAAGTTTCCAGTTGATGCACATCCTACTGCCTTGAGCTTGATTTCTCTGGATTTTGAAATCGCCACACCGGCAGGTCTATCTTTAAATGAAAAAGTTGGATTTACAGAATCGTTTTTTATAAACAGATTCTTAAGATTTCCCATATGAGTCCCAAGGTCCTCAGCATGTTGCAGGGGCGTGAACCCAGCATGAATATTTACAATACTGCTTTTGTCGGCAATTGGTAAGAGCTCAAAGTAACGCCAATATGTCTTATCCTGTCTGGATGTGAATGTGTCTCTGCTTAGATCCGCAGGAACATCATAAACAACGTCGAGAGGTCCAAAGCACTCTTCACATATGTACTTGAATACGGGGGTATATTCAGCACCGCATTCTCTACATTTTAGAAATCGAATAGAACCCATGTATACTCAGCTATCAACGATTTTGTAGTAATAAATATCACTAATAGTAATTTTAGTATTACTTAATTTCTTCACTACAAAAATTTTATAAATAATAAATATGATTCAGATCAAAAATCGCAATAATTTAGAATACAATATAATTATTACAGGTTTAGGAAAACAACTTGTCAAATTTAATCAGGATATAGTCTGTTGTGAAAGCATGTTCTATTTCCCGTATGACATGCAGGATTATTAGAGTCCACCAAATAAATGAGCGAATCGTGATCACAATCAACCAAAATATCTTTGACCTCTTGAGTATTTCCAGACTCTTCCCCTTTCATCCAGAGTTTGTTACGAGAGACACTCCAGAACCACGCATTACCTGTCTTGACTGTATTTTCTATTGCAATTCTATTGGCGTACGCTAGCATCAAAATATCCTTAGTTTTAATATCTTGGACTACCACGGGTATGAGTCCATCCCTCTTTACAAAATCTAACTTATCTATGAATTCATCAAGAATCTTGACTAGCAATTGATCTTAACCCAAGGATAGGTTTACTATAATACTGAATATAAGTCTAGTACTCCATAGGATCGAATTGAAATCCGATTCTGCATGTTCTTTCAAGTCAATCCAATTTTTATGGATAATGAAGGAGAATCCGTAGTAATATTTTGGTAAAGTTATTCATGCCATTGATTAACATCTGTTAAATCGAGATTCTTAGATTTAGGAAATTATGCTGAACTACTATTTTGTCTATCGTTAAAAACTAATAATATAGTCTGGAATTTTCCATGTAATTGAACTTATCCTCAGAAGTGATTATAGATTTATGGCATTTCTCGCAAAGAAAGTATTCAGAGCTTACAGGTAATTCTTTCCCACACACACTGCAAAATCTCTTCAATATACTCACATTCGAAAAACTAATCTATAAAGTATGCGCTTTTAAGTAACATGTTTTACATTGAATAAGCGTTGGATTAACCTTTTCTTATTTAGTTCGAAATTTCATATCAACAAAAAAACTGGAAATGCAAAAAAAATCAGATGTCAATTTTCATTTTCTCTTAACTTGTCTATCTTCATTTTGATAAGATCAAAGCCTTGTTGCCAAAACGAGGCTTTAGTTATATCAAATCCAGAATCCTTGAGCAATGCTTCTGGTTTTTCAGATCCTCCTGCAGACAATATCTTGATGTACTTTGAAATAAAGGAGTTGCCTTCTTCTCTAAACTGCTGATACAACGACAGCACAAGCAAATTTCCAAAGGAATATGCATAACAATAGAAAGGTGTGTGATAAAAATGTGGGATATAAAGCCACTCCCACTTGAAATCTTCAGAGATACGTATCGAGTCTCCAAATTGAGTCCTCAAGTTGTTCATATACAGATCAGAGATATAATCAATAGTAACACCCTTCTCTACAATTTGATTATGTGCCTCTATTTCAAAAATAGTAAAAAATGCCTGTCGCATTACTGTCGCATAAATGTCATCAATTTGTTCTGCCAAGAAAATCTTTTTCTTTTGTCTATTAAGCTTCGTGTAAATTTCTTCATTGAGAAGCATCTCTCCAAAAACTGATGCAGTTTCTGCCAATGGAAGAGGAGCGTGAGATACCAAAATTGGTTTATCGGATGCGAACATGCTATGTATTGCATGGCCAAATTCA
>JAICQW010000050.1 GCA_025937665.1 Nitrososphaeraceae archaeon
CAGAATACAAAACCATTCAGGGTAGGGGCTAACTCCAGGGTTACTCCAGCAACAAACTTCTTTACCGGAGAAGTTGATGAGGTAAGAGTCTGGAGCGATGATCTCACTGCACAGGAAGTATTTGTGGCAACTGCAGGTACTTCGTTTAATACTGGGGAACTGGTCTTACATCTTCCATTTGGCAACTCTGCTCCCATCGCACATGATCAAGTTACTGCATTATTTAGAAACACTATCAAATCAGTTACTATTAAAGCCACAGATCCTGATTCTAGTATCTTGAATTATGCAGTAGTAACACAACCCCAGAATGGCACACTATCCGGTATGGCTCCGAATCTGACCTACAACCCTTCAACAGATTTTGTAGGTACAGACTCCTTTACATTTAAGGCAAATGATGGAACCACTGATAGTAACATAGGCACAGTGAATATTACTGTGAATCAACAGAGGCCACCTGTTGCATCTAATCAAAATATTGACGTGGATAAGAACACTCCTGAACCTGTTGCAATTACGGCAACAGATCCTGATAACAGCACGCTTAACTATGCAGTAGTAACACAACCCCAGAATGGCACACTATCCGGTATGGCTCCGAATCTGACCTACAACCCTTCAACAGATTTTGTAGGTACAGACTCCTTTACATTTAAGGCAAATGATGGAACCACTGATAGTAACATAGCTACAGTGAGTATAACAGTGGAAGAGCCCGGACCGACAGGGGAATATCACTATGCACCAGGCTTCACTTTAACAGGTTCAAATTTTCATGATGTGTCGAGTTCTCCTTCTCTTCAACTATCTCAATTCAGCGTCGCAACCTGGTTTAAGACATCAACAAACTTTTTCAGTACTGAAGTCTTTATACTAAACAAGGGTGGTATTGGCAGTGAGAGTGCAGGTCAGAATCAAAATTACCAGATATCTATGACAAGCACAGAGCGCATAAAAGCCGGTTTTGAAACAAGTACTGGAGCTGATCATTTTGTTACTTCCCCTAATGCGTATAGCGATGGTCAATGGCACCATGCAGTAGTAACAAACAATGGTACAAGCTTAATATTATACATAGATGGCGTTCAGGTAGCAACAAAATCAACAGGAGGTGCTTTCCCTGAATCTTCTGGAACAAAACCCGTAAGGGTAGGAGCTAACTCTAGGGTTACTCCCCCAGGAAACTTCTTTACTGGCGAGGTTGATGAAGTCAGAATCTGGAACGACGACCTAACAGCGCAGCAGGTATCAGATGCATTTGTAGGCACATCTTTTAACACAGCGGAACAGGTACTACACCTTCCGTTTGATGGTGGAGAGGGCGGATATCAGTATCCACCTGCCCTTGTCCTAACAGGATCTAATTATAATGACTCCCCAAGCTCAACTTCTCTCCAGCTGAATCAGTTCAGTGCAGCAGCATGGTTTAAGACATCGACAAACTTTGCAAGTGAGGCTTTTATAGTAAATAAAGGTGGGATAGGTAGTGACAGTGCAGGTCAGAATCAAAACTATCAAATATCTATTACAAGCGCAGAATTTATCAAGGTAGGATTTGAAACAAGTACTGGAGCTGACCAGTTTGTTACTTCTATGAATACCTATAATGACGGCCAATGGCACTATGCTGTTGTAACATATGACGGTACAAATCTAATATTATACATTGATGGTGTCCTGGTGGGCAGCAAATCGACAGCTGGAGCATCACCAGAATCATCAGGAACAAAACCAGTAAGAGTAGGAGCTAATTCCAGGGTTACTCCCCCAGGGAACTTCTTTACTGGCGAGGTTGATGAAGTCCGAATCTGGAACGACGACCTAACAGCGCAGCAGGTATCAGATGCATTTGCAGGCACATCTTTTAACACCGCAGAACAGGTACTTCACCTTGACTTTTCATCTATCTCTCTCACAGGCGTTTACAATTACGATCCCAATTTGGCTCTTTCAGGTCCCAAATTAAACTCTACTGAAGGATAAAAATGTCTGTTGGGAACTTTTCAATCTAAAGCTATTGTTACATCCATCATCAATTTTTATTGCATAAATTCAATAACTAGACTCTCTTTGTAACGCAAACTAAATTTCAAGACATTTACACTGGCTAAATTTTATCTGCAAAGTATTTTATTACTGAATCTTTTCATTAGCATTAGAAATTGCACTTGCCGTATGCTCTGAAACAAAGATTTGACCTCTCCCAAAGGGAATTTATATTCTTAATTCTTATAACCATCGGTGCAATCATCCCACGAGTATGGGATTTGGGAACTGCTGGATTTAATAATGATGAGGCCATCTATGCAGGTCAAGCAGCAACACTGGCGGGATACGATGAATTCCAGAAACATTTCTCCATTTTTAGAGCCCATCCACTATTTTTACAATTTATCAATTCCCTTATGATTGGTATGTTCGGAATAAGTGATACCATCCTAAGGATTCTCCCAGCAATATTTGGAACTTCAACAGTTATTCTAACTTACATAGTCGGTAAAATTTTGTACAACAGAAAAGTCGGAATGGTTTCATCAATAGTTGTAACAATTCTTTCCTACCATATACTTCTTTCAAGGCAGGTGTTACTAGATGTTCCGCTGTCATTTTTTTATACATTGACACTCCTTTTCCTTACATTCCACTTAAAGAAACCAAATAGTATAATCTGGGTATATTTACTTGGGCTTTCAGCGGGTCTTAGCTTTTTATCAAAAGAGGTTGGAATATTTGCCTTGATATCTTCAATTGTGTGTCTATTTATTATTAAAACAATTTCCCTCAAAAATATTTTTATTATCGCTTCCACATTTCTTCTTGCAACATCTCCGTATTGGATTCCCATCTTAACTATTCCAGAGGCAAATGAAGCCGTGATCAAATATTGGAATTGGCAGACAAGCAGAGATCCAAATCAGTCAAATGCATTCTACATTGGTATTATTTCGCAAGAGGCACTAGGATATGTACTTACGGGGTTGTGTATCCTTTCAATAATTTATGCAATATGGACTAAAAACATAGTGAAACCTCAAGTATTTTTGATACTTATTTGGATAACAATCCCCTTAACTCTGTTTCACTTTCTTGCTGTGAAAGGTTTTGCATTTGTCTTACCGACAATTCCAGCCTTTACACTGCTGGGAGTATCTTTTTTATTTAGTAACTGGGTCAAGAAGATGCCAGCTTACAAGATTTTTTTGGTAGCAATTGTACCGCTAATATTTGTTTTTTCGGGTCCATCTCTGCATTATATCCTCCCGATACCGCCAATCTATCTTGTGGGTTCAGGAGAGGAACCTCACGCACGAGAGAGCGCAATCTGGATCAGAGATAATCTTCCAGGTGGAGGGGCGTTCTTAACTGTGGATATACGCACAGCAAATATAATCAAGTATTATTCCAACAATGCTGCATATTCCTTACATGCTAACCAAAACCCTGCTTACACTAAAGTAGGACAACCTGATCTCGCTATCTTACAGGGAGAAATTGACTATTTGGTCTACGATGCATATCTTGCTGAACGATTCGGATATCTAAAAGAAGAGAAATCTGAGATTAACGAGCTTGTAATAAAATACAACGCTACTCCAATTCACACTGAATATAATAGTTATTTGGACAAGAACGGGAAAAATTTAATAAAACCGGCAATAATCATTTATTCTCTGAATACGACTAAGGAAAATTAATTATGTGGTGATGACTATTCAATCAATAGATATTTCAGACATTTCTTGTATCTCTCTTGTCTTCATATTCCTGACTGCCGTTTTCTTCATTGGACAATCCTTGTTGCAAAATTTTAGTAATATTGCGTTCGCCTTGCTTCCTGATTCAGAAATATCAACAAAATCGAAAACTCCTATTAATCATATAATAGTCATATCTCAAGGAAAAAGGAGTTTTGATAATTACTTTGGCACATTCCCAGGAGCTAATGGATATCCGGGGAATGTCGGAGTCCCGTTAAATCCTTTTCCCCAACCCGCATCACACTTTACCTTAGGAGCTTGGTTTAGTACGAATAATACGTTCTCGAAAAGTGGATTCTTAATAAACAAGGGAGGGCTTGGTGTTGATACACCCGGAAAAAATATGAACTATGGCATATGGATGAATAAAAAAGGAAATATTATTAGTGGATTTGAGAATAAAAGTGGAGTCGACTATGTTGTTGCATCCAATAAAACGTACAACGATGGAGAATGGCATAATGTCATTGTTACTTATGATGGTGACACACTCAGACTTTTTATGGATGGGATGCCGACTGCATACAATCGGACAGGTGGAGCGAGCCCTGACGTGAGTGGAATTCAACCTATTAGGATTGGATCTAATTCTTTGAATCTCAGTAACTACTTTACCGGATTAATAGATGAAATTAGAATTTGGAACAGAACGTTGGAATATTCAGAGATATTGAAGGGATATAATAATAACACATATGACACGAACGGACAAGTTATTTATTTACCGTTTGGAGATGGTTCGGATAAGAATGCGATTACAAACGCATCCACGAGTTTACCAGAGCTAGACGGTATATATATGAACGGCTCATCTTATCGTGATGTTACCTTACAGCATACATCTTATTTCAAACCATTTTCTCTAAATGAAACGCAAACGGACGCTCCAGCAGATGGATCAACAGTGTACGAGATGTCATACAACAACAGATTAATGAATGGATTTCTGTTTGCCCAACACATACATGGAAAGGATCCGAATTTAGTTCTAGGCTATTACGATGACGAAGAACTTCCATATTACTGGCAATTTGCGTCGGATTTCGTGCTTGCCGACAATTTCTTTGCTCCTTCTATGGATACTGGATTAGGAGTGCATCAGTACCTATACACAGCGTCATCTATGGATTATCAAAAAAATGCTTCATTTAGAGGCCTCATCGATTTGAACATGACAATATTTGATAAACTTAATGAGGCAGATCTATCTTGGAAGGTTTATGTAGAAGACTATGACCCAACACTCAATTATACCAACAGCGATACTAGGAAGAATAGATACGTTAATCTTCTCACTGCAATACCAAGATTCGTCGACAATAGGTCACTAAACAGTAATATTGTCGATTTGGTCAAATATTTTCAAGATCTGAATAGCAATAATTTTCCGGCAGTTTCATACATTGTTGCACCCAACTCCGACGAGAGTTCGCCAAGAGATGCCAAAGCAGGCCAAGAATTTGTTGCTTCCCTCGTTCTGGCCCTTATGAAAAGTAAACACTGGGAGGATTCAGTTTTTGTTCTTACATATCGTGAGTCAGGTGGCTGGTACGATCATGTCAAACCTCCCGTTCTAAATGGGGAGAGATACGGATTCAGAGTACCAACATTGATAATATCGCCATTTGCTAAGGAAGGTTATGTTGATAGTACAATTTATGATTCAACCTCCATCCTAAAATTCATCGAATATAATTATGACCTGTCTCCACTTTCAACTCGGGATGCCTATGCAAACAATCTGCTAAATGCATTCGACTTTAATCAAGCCCCAAGAAAGGCATCAATATATAATGCAAGCACACTCGGTCACATAGACGATGGAAGTGAAAGAAAAATTCAAAGCCAGAATGTGATAAGAGTATATTATCTTTATCTGATCATTGTAGGTTCAATGACTTTAGCAGGATTGGTTTTTTGGCATTGGGGATATAGAGGAAAAGCCAAATTAAATTCCATAAAGGACAATAGATTTTAGTTTGGTAAACCTCTCGGAATATTTGCAAGAACGGTATCGTACTGTGACTATGAAAAACAATTTTCACACAATGAGCAGGTTTTGCCAACTGCCATTTCGAAAATCAATTTTACTAATAGAAATAACAATCATCACAATTGTCACAATTTCTGTACTATGTCAATGCCAGTTTCTAATGGACAGTAACTTTGCGCATGCATCTTTGGATACCACAAGTTTACCTGATTTCAATTTCGCTGCAGTGGGGGATTGGGGCTGTACTCAGATGGCAAATAATACGGTAAAAAACATTCTTTACAAGAATCCAGAGCTTGTTCTTGGATTAGGTGACTATTCATATGAGGATAAGGCGGACTGTTGGCTTAGATTGACAGATCCTATGGATCATAAAATGAAGATAGCAATAGGAAATCATGATCATCAGGTGTATCTAAATAGTACAAACCCATTTCCATCTACTTCTCTTTTGCAACAGTATATGAGTCATTTCAACCTCACCAGACAGTTTTACTCTTTTGATTATCAGAATGTTCACTTCGTTGCCATATCAACTGAAATTCCATTTGAGCGTGGTTCGGATCAATATAAGTTTGTGAACAGTAATTTAAAAAAAGCAGCTTCTGATCCTAATATTAATTGGATTGTTGTGTATTACCACAAATTGGCGTATACATCTCCAGCTTTTTTGAATTCCTTACCTGAATTTAGAAACGTATATCATCCATTATTTGAAAAATATGATGTCGATCTTGTTCTACAGGGTCACAGTCATAATTATCAAAGAACCTTTCCCGTAATATATAATACCAGAACTCCTCTTGAACCATTTGTTACGGATGTCGAGATGAATAGTTATTTAAATCCGGTAGGACAAGTATTTGCGACAGTTGGAACGGGAGGTGCTCCAGATGTACATAATTTTACAGCGCCACCAAGTAACTTTACGGCTGTCCAATTTAAGGCATTTGGATTTCTCAATATCGACGTTCTTAACAATGGTACCATCCTTGAAGGAAATTTTTACGAAAATGATGGTGCAATCAGAGACCACTTTAGAATAATAAAAGTAAATAGTAACAAGGAAAAAAGTACCTCCTCATCCTCCTCATCATCTGCTCCTTTGGAACCTACACTAAAAAGTCTCAATAACAATAAATTTACGATAGAACCCTACATTAAGGGACTTAGACAACCAACAGATATGGCATTTCTTGGTCCAGGAGACATCCTCGTAACCGAGAAACGTAACGGAACTGTACAAAGAATCGTTAATGGCCAAATGTTAGGACAACCATTACTTGATGTTAACGTTTCAAACAAATCCGAAAGGGGACTCTTAGGGATTTCAATTTTAAAAGCAGAAAACGCCACAACCTATGTTTTTTTGTACTACACCGAGAGCAAATATGACGGAAGCGATATTTGTCCTAGACCAACATATTGTATCCCTGGAACAGAACCAATTGGTAATCGTCTATATCGGTATGAGCTAACGAAGGATGGCACTAAGCTAGTAAATCCAAGGTTGCTACTAGACTTGCCAGGAACACCCGGTCCTGCCCATAATGGCGGCAAAATGGTTATTGATAGTAACCAAAATATATTCTTGGTTATTGGAGACGTAATGAAAAACGAGACACGAACTCAAAACTTCCGCAACGGTACCGAACCAGATGGGACAGGTGGAGTACTGAAATTTGACCTGCGCGGCAACTCATCAGAAAAAGGCCTTCTACGCAACTATACAATAAACATGTACTATGCCTATGGGATACGTAACAGTTTTGGGTTAGATATTGATACAGTAACTGGAAATTTATGGGATACTGAAAACGGCCCTGAATATGGAGACGAGATAAATCTGATTAAACCTGGATTTAACAGTGGTTGGAAGTATATACAAGGAATATGGGAACACAAAGCAGGAAAACCCCAAAATGTCTCTTTAATTCCAGATAAACTGGAAGATTTTGGCGGAATTGGAAACTACAGTGAACCTGAATTTACTTTCTTTAATACAGTTGGAGTGACTGCATTAAAATTTTTTGATTCGGATAAATTCGGATTAGAATATGAAAATGATCTTTTTGTCAGTGATATTAAAAATGGTAATATTTATCATTTTAATTTAGATGAGGATAGACAAAGGTTGGAACTAGAGGCAAATCTATCTGACAAAATAGCCAACACGCCTGACGAGTTAGATAAAGTCAAATTTGCAGGAGGTTTTTCCGGAATATCTGACTTAGAAGTTGGACCTGAGGGATATTTATACGCCCTTTCATATGGTAATGGAACGATCTACAGAATCCTCCCAAAGTAATGTGATAGACACGCCAATAATTAATAAAAGAATAAATTTAATAAACTTCGTTTTTTATTCGAGTTTCGCGGAATAGGATCATTTGGTTAGATTAATTTATTAATAGGTGCTATCAATTGGGAACAAAAATCTCATTTGCATTTGTGGCACTTTTCGAAGATTGATTAGTCTTACCCCCTATAGCATATATCTTGCCCTCTAAATCCACTGCATCAAGACCGAGGCGAGCGGTGGGCATTTCTGGTTCGACAGACCAACTATCGGATTTGGGATTATATTTTTCAAGCGTATTAAAACTTCCTATGATTTTCTCCCCGCCCATAACATAAACATTTCCCTCAACGGTAACAGCTGCCACTCCGCTCCTCTCAGTTGGCATGGGTTCAAGCTCTATCCAGCTGTCATTCTTTGGATCATATTTTTGATTGGTGTTAAGACTAGAAAACACTTCGGTAACTCTACCACCTACGACAAGTATCTTTCCATCAACTAAGGTAGAGGAAATATGGTGTCTGGCTGTAGGCATGGGATCTTTTTCTGTCCATGAGTCGGTTTTCGGATCATATGCTTCGGTGGTACTTAGCGCTCCAGAATTGTCTCCAGAACTTCCACCAATAGCATACAGTATTCCTTCAACGAATTGGGACGTTAAACCAGCTCGCGCAGTAGGCATAGTTTCTCCCACTTGCCATGACTTTGTTTCTGGGTCATATATGAATAATTGAGGAGTTGGAATCCTGTGTTCAAGGAAGCCTCCAACTAGGTAAAGCTTGTTCTCATATGAGGCAAGTGCTGAATGATCCAATGCAACTGGTAAAGAACTCTCAAGATCCCATTCTCCAGATTTTGGATCGTATACAAACAATGTGTCCAAGAGGTCACCATTTTCGTCCTGGCCACCAGCTACGTATATTTTTCCATTCAAAACTGTTGCTGAGACTTCAAATACGGATCTAGGCATATTGGTCCCTGTAGTCCAATGAGGACCCAATGTAGAACTTACGGTAGTGGTTTGCAGATTTAAAAAAACAGTTACCATAGAACAAGTAATAATCAGTACTAAAATGAGGATACCATTTGGCATAATACGAACTTTATACTTTCGGGTATATATAGGACTCTTGAAAAACATAGACTTGATAGAATCTCACTGAAAAAACTCTGACTTTATTGTTTGATGACTCGTTTGGCGTGTAGAATTAGAAGAATTTTAAGGACTTGCTTGCTTGGTCGTTACAACAAAGTATGTCCTGGAATTTGGTATGGTAATAAGGACTATAGTCAAATAATTACGAAATGATCTTTGAATTATTCTGATGCTTTTATCTGCGCTAGAGGTACTTTGTCTGGATTTTTGTAATGAACAATCTGAGAGGCACCGGCTTTTGGATATATTCCAAATATTTGCGAGGCTTTCGCCACAGTCGATTCCTTCAGGGTTACCATGAGGATTTGACTTCCTTCTGATCTATCCACCATGATTTTTGATAATCTTTCCGTATTCTGGGCATCAAGATGCGCATCAACTTCATCCATGAGGTAAAATGGTGATGGTTTTAGAGATTGGAGTGCCAGCAAAAAGACTGTTGCTGCCATTGTCTTCTCCCCGCCAGAAAGGGCAGTGGATTCTCTTGGTGGTTTTCCCTGGAATTGGACTAGATAAGATAGACCACCCGAAAAAATATCTTCATTCTCGATTTGAAGGTAGGCAGATCCACCAGTTATATCGGCAAAAGTCTTTCTAATATCTTCGTCCACTTTTTTGAATGCGTCCATAAAGACGTCCTTCTTTTCTTTATCGATTTCACTAATAAACAAGACAATAGCATTTCTTTCATTTTCAAGGTAATTCTTTCGGGAGGACATATCCCTATAACCATTTATTATCTCAACATATGCTTCATGGGCACGTAAATTAAGTCTGGTCTTCAATTCGTCATATTCTTTTGTTAATTCTGATATCAGCAAGTCTACACTAACAATCTCAGTTTCCAAGAGTTCCTTAAATCCTAACCACGTCAAATCATTCGTTGCTTGATTCTCTTGAGCTGTGAAATTAGAAATATCCTTCTTAATTGCAATTGATTCTTTTTCAATTCCGTTTATCTCCCTATACAGCTGCCTTTCTTTCTCGTCTAGGGATTTTATCTGCTTTTCATAGTTTTGTAATATAGAATAAGAATCGCCAGACACATCAATAATTTTTTGTTCCTCTTCTCGAAGACCTATTAATTCTTTTTCTAATTGTACGAGTCTTTGAGAAGCTGATTCATATTGATCTTGTCTTTCTATCTTTTCTCTTTGAAGACTTTCTCTTTCATTAGAAATCTCGTTTTTTCTTTCAGTAGACGAAGCTATCTCATTTTCAAGTGACTTTATTGAAGTAATAATTTCTCTATGTCCTATCTCATTGTTCTCAATTTTTCTCAGAACTTCGGACTTTTTCTCTGTTAGTTCAGATAGTTCATTATCAATTTTATCATCGACCATTGATTGAAGTCTTGTCATATATTTTGCAATAGAAGAAGAAATGATTGTGTCTCTTTTTTTGGTTCTGACCAGTTCTGCTTCGCTTGTATTAATTTCTTCTGAAAGATACTTGTTCATGGATTCTATTTTTTCAATTTCAGTCTTTAAACTCAAACTGACATCGCGTAAGTGATTAACATTAATACTATTTTCTGAAACAAGTTTTTCTAATTCTACGACATACATTTCCTTGTCTGAAATTTCGCTGTTAATCCTATTCA
>JAICQW010000203.1 GCA_025937665.1 Nitrososphaeraceae archaeon
CAAACAACTGATAATACACTAGGTGCTAATCAAACAACTGATAATACACTAGGTGCTAATCAAACAACTGATAATACACTAGGTGCTAATCAAACAACTGATAATACACTAGGTGCTAATCAAACAACTGATAATACACTAGGTGCTAATCAAACAATAGAAGATCAAATGGGTTCGTCTCAATCAAGTGAAAACATGCTGGGTATGAATGGAACAGGTAGTGAAATGACAGGAACCAATGATTCAATGACGATTCCTTCAACTGATAGTGAGATTGAATCAAATCCAGTAGACTAGCGATCTACTTTTATTTTTATTTTAGTTTTGTTCTCATCGATTGGTTTTATTTCTAAATTTCATTCTAAAAATGTTAAGTAATATTGGTATTCGCTAATTTTGTAATTTTGTATAGTAACTAATCCTAAATTTACTATAGTAATAAACTTTGTTTACCTATTATTTTAGCATATGGCTGCAATTTCTAATCAGAATTTACTAATCTTAGCTCTAGTGCTCATTGTAATCGGAGCGGTTCTTCTCTATGCTCCGATCCCATATCCTGCTGGGACCATTGGAAATATTCTAATAATTATAGGAATAATTGTATTGGTCATATGGATAGTATTAATGATTGTTAGGGCGATAAAACATGTATAGTTGTTTTTTACCGCCAAATTTGAGTGTCCATTTCAAATTAGGCTAAAAAACTCACCAGTTGTACTTTTGAAAATTTGAGATCACGAATTTGATAGTTAAGCTCCTCATAGGAGGTAAAGTTGATATCAACTTTATTTCCTTTAAATTCCTGAAAAACTGCTCACGCATTGTTTGGCCGGAAACTTGAATATTCCTAAAAAAAGACCATAGTGTATGGTTAATGATTATGGCATTATTTTTTGATGTTGCTATGAATAAACTCTATTATCACTTCAAGGGGTGTACCTGGGCCAAAGTTTCCTTTTACGCCTTTTCCCTCGAGCTCTTTCTTATCCTTACCAGGAATAACACCTCCACCAATTAATAGGATATCACTAACCCCACGTTCCTTTAATAAAGTTGCAACCTTAGGAAATAATGTAAGGTGTGCTCCATTTAGCAAACTCATTGCAACAACGTCGACATCTTCATCGATAGCGATTTTTGCCACCTGATCTGGAGTACAGAATAACCCCGAATAGATAACTTCCATACCAGAGTCCCTGAGAGCTCTGCATATGACTAAGGCTCCTCGATCATGACCATCTAACCCTAGTTTTGACACGAGAACTCTTATCGGCTTCTTATTCCCTTGGGTAAGTGTTGACATATACCTAAAATTTACAATGGACCATTAAAATTTTTTGTCAATTTTTGGCTCCTATTACGGAAATCCGGTCAAGATCAGAAGTAACTTTTAATACTTAACTTTCCAGCTAAATCTCTCGTGTCAGAATTAGTATCTGGAATCTTAAAAGGGGATAAGAGATCAATTTCCAGAGCGATCTCAATAATTGATAATAATGATGCTGAGTCACTGAAAATAATTCACGGGATTTTCAAGAAAACAAAAAATGCAAGTACTATAGGATTTACTGGATCCGCAGGAGCGGGTAAAAGTACACTAATCGGAAGACTCGCCACGGGATTCCACTCCCTTGGGTATAAGGTGGCTGTAATAGCTGTAGACCCATCCAGCCCGATAACTGGTGGTGCGCTATTGGGAGACAGAGTACGTATGATGTCAATAAGTGATGAGATTTATGTTCGAAGCCTAGCATCGAGAGGGGCCGAAGGAGGTATTTCAAGATCACTCCGAAATGTTGTAAGAATTTTGGATGCGGCCGGCTACAATCTAATATTAATTGAAAGTGTGGGAGCCGGACAGCTTGAAATTGAAATCTCTAAAGCAGTAAATATCACTGTAGTTATTTTCAATCCACAAACAGGAGATAGTATTCAAGCGATAAAAGCTGGATTAACCGAGATAGGGGATATCTATGTTGTGAATAAATCAGACCTGGAAGGAGCCGCCATATTATTCAATATAATTTCGGACCTGATAGGGGATAATAAGAAATTAGTATTCAAATGTTCGGCAAAGATGAATAAAGGAATAAGAGAATTAACAAAGGCTTTAGTAAACTTGCTGGATGATGAGAAATATAGAGCAAGAGAAAAATCCATACTCGAAAATGAATTAAGGGATATGATTTTAAATCTAATTAAAGAAAAATCTATTGAAAAAATAATGAAAAGCCAAGAATACGGAAAACTTGTGAATAAGATACTGAAAAAGGAAGTAGACCCATATAGCGCAGCTTTAAATTTTGCTAATAAGATAATTGTGTAGGTGCGTATAATAATGGCAAAACAAGAAATAAAAAAAATTAAGACGGATTCAGGGATTCCTGTAAAGAGGAGTTTTTCTTCAAAAGATCTTACTAGCACAAGCCACGATGATGAAGAGGCCGGTAAATTTCCGTATACAAGGGGTATATACCCAGACATGTATAGAGAAAGACTCTGGACTATGCGGCAGTATAGTGGCTTCGGAAGTGCTGAAGAAACTAACAAGAGATTTCGATTTTTGTTGGATCATGGACAGACTGGCCTATCATTGGCTTTTGATCTTCCAACCCAAACTGGAAGAGATTCCGACAATGAATATTCACAGGGCGAAGTTGGAAGGACCGGAGTTGCCATCAGTTCTATAGACAATATGATGACATGTTTTCAAAATATACCACTTGATAAGGTCAGTACTTCAATGACAATTAATTCGACTGCATCAACATTACTGTCCCTATATATCGTTGTTGCAGAGTCGCAAGGGATATCATCTAACAACCTAAGAGGCACTACACAAAATGATATCCTAAAGGAGTACATAGCTCGTAATACCTATATCTATCCGCCCAGACAGTCAATGAGAATAATAGGTGATATGATCCAGTATTGCTCAAAAAAAGTTCCACAGTGGTACCCAATAAGCATCTCTGGATATCATATGCGAGAAGCTGGTTCAAATGCCATCCAAGAATTAGCCTTTACGTTTGCCAATGCAATAGAGTATATCAATACATGTGTATCAAGAGGACTAAAGGTTGACGAATTCGCACCTCGTTTATCGTTTTTTTTCTGCTGCACTATGGAATTCTTTGAGGAGGTCGCCAAATTTAGAGCTGCCCGTCGTATCTACGCCAAAATAATGAACGAAAGATTTGGAGCCAAAAGTGATAAATCTACTCATCTTCGGTTCCATGTACAAACAAGTGGTGAATCTCTCACAGCACAACAGGTGGATAATAACATTGTCAGAGTTACACTCGAGGCATTGTCAGCAGTGTTGGGAGGATGCCAATCATTACACACCAACTCCAGAGATGAGGCACTGGCGCTCCCAACTGAAGAGTCAGTAAAGGTGGCCCTGA
>JAICQW010000306.1 GCA_025937665.1 Nitrososphaeraceae archaeon
GTCACGTTGTGTGGAAATAAAAACCATAAGATTGTCTCTCTCTGACATGACGTATCCATCCGAGACTGTATATGACAGTTTTAAATCATCTGCCGAGAGAAGGAACTCTCCTCCTCCTTCATATACAAGCCTAAAAGTCCCCCCAGATGGTGACTTTAGAGCTTTGAGCAATTCTATCTTGTCGAGTTTTTCAAATGCAATTATTACTTTATCAATATTGCCTTTTACGCTAGGTGCGATATTTTTTCTAATCAGCTCGATCTTTGGAACAATTGGCAATTTGTTTTCCAAGAGACTTAATAGTTTTACCAGTTCTGTATCATCATGAATCTTAACAAGAGTATAATTTTCAACATTTAGTTGATTTTTTATTATATTTGAAATTCCATCCACAGAAAGAAATGTTAAATCCGGGCTACAAATAATAGCCTCCTTCATTGGCCATCGTCTTTTTAGTTGAACCTTCATTCTTGCAGCATTTGCAAGAGAGATTACTTCTTTTGATTTGTCAAAAGCTTCTTCTATCATTCTGTTAACTAGTTGTCCTTCATATTTTGGCCAACGTTCAAGCAGGATAGTACTCTTTTTTAGATATGGAAAGCAACGTAAATAGAGATAGTCTGTAATAAATGGCGAGTAAGGATGAAGCATTATATCTATTTGCATGAGCGAATAGGACAATATTGAATAGATTGCAAATCTGCGGTTAACACCCTCTGGACTATCATCCCAAATATCATTTCTGGTAAATGGAATATATGTTTGGCTTAGTTGATTAATTATAAATTCTTCGATTGCTTTTGCACCTTCATTATATCTACATCCTTCAAATGCTACTGTGACCTGCGATATCAGGCGCTGTAACTTTGATAAAAGCCATATCTCCGGTAAAGTCAATAAATTGTTGTCTAACACCCAAGTAAGATTGTGTTTATTTTGTTCATATCTATCAAAGCTGCTATTTTGTTTAAAATAAGTGTGTAAGTAATACAAGGTGCTCATGACCTGATAGGGTCTTTTTTCCATTTCTTTAAGGCTAAAGTTCAATGATTCGATTGGAGAGGACTTCCACATAAAATAAAATCTGACTAAATCTACAGAATTTTCTCTAAGTAAGTTGTATGCATCAATTACGTTTCCGATACTTTTGCTCATTTTATTTCCTTTATCATCTAGCACGTGTCCTTGGAATAGAAACGATTTGAATGGCGCAATTGCGCGTTGTTGCATTATCACATTTTCCATTAATAGAGTGTACGCCCAGCCCCTTGTTTGATCTATTCCTTCAGTTAGAAAGGAAGCAGGAATTAGATTCTGATATTCCACATCACTGAGCGAAGCATAGGGAGCCCCTCCACTATTATGCCATGTATCTAGAACATAAGGCTCCCTTTGCATGTTTTCTTTACACTTGTCACATTTTATTATAATCCTGTCAATCCAAGGCCTATGAAGTTCAAAGTTAGGACCATCAGGAAGATTCGTTGCCTTCTTTATGATTTCATCTCTTGAGAATAATGGATCTTTATGTCCGCATTGAGGACACGACCAAATTGGAAGAGGAGTCCCCCAAACACGCTCCCTTGATATACACCAAGGTACCTTTTCCTTTATAATTTCAGAAAATCTATTTTTTGGAGGCTCGTAAAAATATTCTACATTCTGTGCCGCTTCTAATGGCAGATCGCCAAGTTTCTTTATGATATAAAAATATTCTCTTCTGGCAATCCAGACCAATTTGTGATGAGAAC
>JAICQW010000170.1 GCA_025937665.1 Nitrososphaeraceae archaeon
ATTATTGTATCTTACTTTTTGTTACCGTTTTCTATATTCTGGACAGGCACATCTCTTACAAAAATGTGCAGTTTCTCCTCCAGTTAAATAAAACTGGTGATGATTTCTAGTATGGCCACAAATGCATAAATCTGATTTAGCCTCCGTCATGTTAATCTAGTTAAATAAATTGAAAACCCAACCCTTTAATTTATCCTAATTTAGAATTGTTTTTCATTCTACTTATGAAAGGTCACATTATTAGAGTTAGAAATACAGATGTTTAATTCGACAATATTAACATACAAGCATTTTAGGATAAACTATTGTCGAAATAGAGATTTGTATTTCTGATACCTTGGTCCAATATTTTCACATGAAACCTATGATTACATTTCCTACAGGATAGGATGCCTGCCACGTAGAAAGTCAATCCGATATCCTTAGTAGGACTGGTTGGAGGGCTGTCGTGATCCTTAATACCTTCGAGATGTGAATCGACATCTAATATTTCTAGGTTCTTAGAGCCACACCTAATACAAGAAAATTTAGTTGACTTGAAATCATTTATGATTCGATTATAGTCCTTCTCCTTAATAGAATATTCCTTCCCCATATTCTTACCATACCAATATTCTATTAAAATTTATGACTATCGTTTGATTGGAATTAGCTGTATTCCACCGTGGAAGTCGTTTAGGAGATGTAAATTGAGTTTAGGGAAATCGGCGATATTTAATCGATGATAATGCTGATTTTCTCTACCAAACACGATTATTTTTGAAGAGCTCGCTAAGGTTAATTAATAAATATATTATGATCATCCTATCAATCTATTTGAGAATTGTCAGAAAGTAACATATTCCTTGATAGGTCAAAGCTGTCGGCAAGATATATACCCAATGAACTTCACCATCGAGAAAAAGAAATGTCGCTGTTGCTTACGATGTTCAAAGACTCATACATAAAACCAGATGCGTTCTTGTTTTCCACCCCACAGATAATAGGAAGGTCAGGAATAGGAAAGACATCCACAATAATAAAATTTTCAAACATGCTGGAAAGCGAATTTACCAGAGCTGGACTAACACTCAAGGTTGCCTACATAAACCTGAAACTTCAAGGTGGTAATAAATATGCAGTTTATCGGTTTCTATTAGAAAAGATTGCACCCGAATTGCCATCACAGGGACTAAGTGCGGAGGAGATGTTGAGATACCTTCTTTCATACTTGTATGAAAATAAATTATACACTTTGATTATTTTGGATGAAATTGAATTCCTGTTACGCTCAAACAAAGACAGTGGTATAATCTATGACTTTACTCGTCTGAATGAATTTGATCTGTCTAAACATTGTAATGTTATCGGCGTAATATTCATAGCAAGGAGTACAGATTTTCATGATAAGATTGAAAGTTCAGAATTAAGTACTCTGGGAAGAATACCAATTGAGTTTTTGCCTTATTCCGTGGAACAAATAAGTGATATCCTAGTTACCAGATCTTCAGAATCATTCAATCCTAAAGTTGTAGGAACTGACATAATTGATGAAGTATCACTTATTACAACATCTTCTCAAGTCGGCGGAGATGTTAGGTATGCTCTTGATCTATTGCTATATGCAGGGAATCTGGCCGAGACAAACGGAAGTGATAAAATAACGTTAGAACAAATTCGTAAAGTCCACGGCTACAACAGACCATCAATTACAATTGAGGATTTGAAAGAACTTCCCAAGAGTTATTTGCTTACAATAATGGCCATATTAAAAGTACAAAGTAAAAGAAAAAAGCAATATATCGAGCTAAAGGAAATTCGGGCCTTCGCACTTGAATTGGCTGATGAACACAAGGTTAAGAAATTTGAATTCGAAGACTGCATGAACGATCTCCTAGAGAGAAAAATAATTGAAATGAAATCACTAAAGGAAATAGGAATGAACATAACGTCATTAGTTGAATTAGAACCTTTATTAGAACAGCAGATAAATAAAAAATAATGGATTATGATAGCAAGACCATCATTGAAAATGGTATCGGAACTATAGGAAAAATCAAGATAATAAAAGCACTAGCTGAAGAAAATAAAATGGTAACCATTTATGTTCTCCATAAAAGAACTGGATTAAAGAGAGAAGATATCAAACGAAATCTTAAAGATTTGCGCAGCATTGATTGGATTAAAGAAAAAAAAATGGCAAATACTATGTATCTTCTTAATAAAGACAATGAATATGTGAATGCCATCCTTGGTTTTTTTGCTCACGTAGGCTATATTGGACAATCCTGAAATAGTCTGGTTACAAAGATTCTAAGGAATTGTATCTTTATTGATGGTCTTGACTCATTTTAAAATTACAAGACAAGATAATCTGAAAACGATTAAAAAGGTGAGGAAATAAACTCTAATGTGCGGTATAGACAGATCAAACCCGGCAGCAAATTTCCCAAGTTCATTTTTATCACTGGAGGAGTAATGTCAGGTCTTGGAAAAGGGATAGTTGCTTCTTCTGTTGCCAAGCTATTGCAGTTAACAGGCCTAAAAGTGACCTGCACAAAGATTGATCCGTATGTGAATTATGATGCAGGAACGATGAATCCTACTGCACATGGAGAGGTATTTGTTACAGATGACGGCGGAGAATGCGATATGGATATGGGAAATTACGAGAGGTTTCTTAACACGCCCATGACAAAATGGCATAATATTACTACTGGAAGGATCTATTCAGATGTAATAAGGGCTGAAAGAGAAGGCAAGTATCTGGGTCAATGCGTCCAAATAATACCTCATGTAACGGACGTTATAAAGAAAAGTCTAAAGAACCTGGCTAAAGGTTACGATGTTTTAGTTGTTGAATGTGGTGGAACAGTTGGCGACATAGAAAGTCTACCATTCCTAGAATCCTTCAGACAAATGGAGTTAGAAGAAGGCAATACTGAAACTTTATTCATACATGTAACGCTTGCTCCAATTTTGGATGTGGTTGGCGAACAAAAAACAAAACCTACACAGCACAGTGTTCAGGAACTCCGGAGGATTGGAATCCACCCACATATACTTGCAGTAAGATGCCAAAAACCACTGAATAAGGAAGCAAGGCACAAGATTTCTATGTTTGCTAGCATTAGAGAGGAATGTGTTATATCAAGCCATGATTGTACTTCGATTTACGAAGTTCCCGAAATATTAAAAGATCAAGGAATTGTTGATGTTATCTCTGACAAGCTTGATCTAAAAAACCGTAACATAAGCTGGACTCAATGGAAAAGAGTAACAAATTCTTTCACTAACTTTTCAGGAAATGTAAACATAGGTATTGTTGGTAAATATGTAAATTTGCCAGATAGCTATGTGAGTGTATACCAAGCGTTGTTGCATTCATCGGCAAAACTGGGTAAGAAGTTAGGTGTTGAGTGGATTGATTCTGAAAGGTTTGAGAATGGGAATAAAGATGAAGTGAAATTCTTGAACAAGTTTGATGGAATCCTCGTCCCTGGAGGATTTGGGGCTAGAGGAAGTGAAGGAATAATAAATTCCATTAATTATGCTAGACAAAAGGATATACCATTTTTGGGAATCTGTTTTGGATTTCAACTTTCGTTAATAGAATTTGCAAGGAATAAGTGCGGAATAGTAGATGCCAGTTCACAGGAATTTAATCATAGTAATAACTCATTGGTAAAATTCATGCCTGAACAGAAGCATACTGTCGACCTTGGAGGCACAATGAGACTGGGAAACCATGATATAACAATAGTTCCCAAGACACTAGCCAGTTCCATATATCGAAATAAGAAAATTGGACGAAGACACAGACATAGGTACGAATTTAATCAGGATTATAGACAGGTCGTTGAAGAAAACGGCATGGTGTTGTCAGGTCATTCCGATAAAGGGAGAAGAATAGAAATTTTAGAGTTTCCATCAAACAAGTTCTTTTTCGCTGTTCAGTATCATTCAGAATTTAGCAGTATACCAGGTAAACCCGAAGAAGCATTTGAAGCATTCATAACATCCTGTGTCTAAATCATACTATATCAGAGCTTTAGATTTAACTCGTAAGTTTTTTGTCTGGCATCACGCAATGATGTCTTTTTCCTGACGTATCCGCGCTGTATAAGGTGACTCAAGGACAATCTTATAGTCCTCTCTGGCAGCATCGTTCTCTTGCTCAGATCTTTTTGACTCA
>JAICQW010000252.1 GCA_025937665.1 Nitrososphaeraceae archaeon
ATTCGATGTCCTGTCAGGATTGAAAATTACTTCTATATTGGAATAGTTTTCTGATGGAAAAAAACGCACAGACTGTGGTGGAACACCAGAGCTTGACTTCAACTGAACACCAATGTCCAACTTTTCTCCTTGTCTCATTACTAAAGGACTCGGTAGTGTTGAAAATGTATATGTTGCTGGTGGAACATCAATCCAGTTTGTAAGGTCTACTACACTTTTAGAATTATTTGCATATATTACAACCGTGTAACATAATACCCTATACTCTGAAGGAGAGGTTATAGATTCTAGATCTAATGATATTGGAACATATTTCTGGCTTTCCTCATATAGTATACTGCGATTCAATTGAGACTCTAGAATCCTGAGGTGACCAGGCGAAGAATATTCAGCGATAAAGTTATTCCACTGTTGTGTTGTGTTACTCCATTGAATTTCTTTTTGATAGTCAACTCCAAATTTTCCTGTCGTCGGATTGTTATCTACATCAATCAGAATTCCATATACAAGATTATTCGCTCCCTCTCTCGTTGGATTTTCCGGCATAGTATCACCTAACCATAATGTTACATTTAGGGTCTTGCCATCACTAAAATAAGTGACTTTTTGGATGTCGGAGGAATTGTCTAGTTTGTCTTTGTAATCCGCCTTTGTCTGTGTATTTGTTGCCACTTGGAGTCCGTCTCTTACGCCCACGGTGATTTCTTGACGCGGAAAGGAGCTGAGAGGCTGGGCTTTACTATCGCTAAAGTAAAAATCATTACTTGTCATGGATATGATAAAAAATAACAAAAAAACCAAACTAGAAAATGGCTGCTGCAAGGACACTTTGATAATATCGCTACGACACCTAGATAACTTTTCTTGATCCAAACCTTTGTTATACTTAGGGGACCTGATGTCTTACACTTACAGGATCTTTGAAACCTACGGTCTCTACGTTAATGATGCCTGGCACAGAAAAAGTAGTTTTTCTCTCATCTATCATTACATTGATATCAACAAACTGAGGATCAAGAAGGTGGGTAAAGACCTCGATGAAGACAATGATGAGAACAGGTTGAAAAAGACGAAGGCATTCCCAGCGCTAGGGGCCTCCATTCCGAACTATGTGAACATATTTTTCTCAAGTACATTTACAACTTGATCGAAACGGTTCACGATAGCATCGGTCAAATTCTTAGTCACCTTTTCAGTATTAATGTAAGGGTCGCTTATTGCCGCCTTTTGATTTCTAATTGTTTCTATATCAAAGTAGGTCACAACGCCATCTTCTCCTTGCATCAATCCATTATGATCAATAAGTACAGGAGATATCTGGTATATTTCTACCAAGAGGTCATTCAACTCGGCGTATAGTTGGTTTTTCTTTATTCGCATTTGTTCAAATTCCGGGAACTCCTTTTCTAATTCTTGTGCCTTTCCTTCCAATCCGTGCACCAATTCCCGATCTTCAAATAGTTTCGTAAACAACTCTTCAAATTCCAACTCACTGTAGCCCATTTTCTGTAATTCCTGGCGCACCATTGAATTACCTTTGTTTGCTATTGATGAATAGAAGTCTGAGGCCGATTCAGCAATTTGAGTCAATTCCCTCTGGATTTCGATAACCCGTTTATCCACCCTGTAATAGGGAAGGGCATGAAATTGTATTCCAAAATATCCATAAAGTTGGTACTTTCCAACGCGTTGACCGATTTGAAAGTATATACGACGCAGATCATCAGTATTCGATCTTGATATCTTGCTACTCGTCCATCCATCAAGAGATTCAATTATCCTTTCGTAAGATGCAATAATTCTCGGTATTTCAAAGGTAGAATATCGCGAAATACTGCCGTCCCCAAGCATAACCGGTAGTTCAATAGTCCCAAGGCAAAGTTTTGCCCCCTCAATATATGCATCCTTGATACGCTCGAAGGCGGAATTTACTCTCTCAGTGAAATAATCATCACCCTTAATGGGGACTCTCATATCTTCCTTTGTATCTCGTAAGATAACTATATTTTTATTTTGGGTAACAGACCACAATCGTACTTTTCCCACTATTTAGCTAATTCGACTATCTTTTTTGATTTCTTGGTTTCACGGTTCACCCTCCTCAGTTCTGGGGAGGGAGGAAGAATATCAAGAATCCTGCCACATTGTGCGTGGACTAATACATAGATCAATATGAAAATTTCTACCCAAGATCAGTGTGCTGATCCTCTATAGCATACTCCAGGATACAGTTCCAATATGAATTCATTAGAAGTAACACTACTATAATTCATACCGAGTGCTTTAATAGAATGATGTTGGCATTCTCGTATGACTGGATATAGCACAAAGATTGTCGCTGCCATGATTTTCTCAGCAACATTGACAATCACCGCTTATGCTTTGCAGAGTCCTGTGCCGACGACAGGACAAGTAGAGAACGAAGAGCCTAAAATCCCACAAGCGACTTGCAATTATGCTGGTCAGGAATACTCTCTTACACCACATATATTTAATGATGGAGAAAAGTCGAGTAGAA
>JAICQW010000168.1 GCA_025937665.1 Nitrososphaeraceae archaeon
ATTTCACCGACCCTATGATATTTCAATTGTGTATTTACGACGCAAACGATCTTTATAATGATATTGTACTCCGTATTTATAGGAAAAAATAAATTCAAATTAACCATAACCAGATATTAAAAATGAATTTATAGAATGGAAATAGTCTAGTATTCCATAATGGACTATAAAGTGTGCAATAGTGATGAACTGCCAAATAATTCAACAAAGGTAGTAAATGTCCGGGGTTCAGATATACTTGTATGTAGATCTAATGAACGCCTGTTTGCTTTCGATAATTGTTGCCCTCACAGGGGTGCATCTCTCTCAAAGAGTGATATAAAGGGAACAAAAATAATATGCTATATGCATGATTTTGAATATGATCTAAATAACGGCAAATTGCTCCATGTTCCAAACAAATGGAAGGATCAAAATCCGAATTGGACAAAATCTGATAATTTGTTACTCTTTCCAGTATCTGAAAAAGATGGTGAAATATATGTGCGATTATAGAACTATTGCATATTGAATAGATCTTAATTAATGTTTTTTATTATTGCAAATTGATAACTGGTAGTAAGCCATCACAATTTCTGTCTATCTATATATATTGGTTAACAAGGAAAGATTCTAGTCCTGTACCCTTGGAGCTAAATAGAAATGAATTCTTCCTACATTGGCTACTCTAAATTCTAATCTAAGTGGCATTTTTGTAGAATATTCAAGTACCAGTGAACCTCCAGAGGCGCTTATGGCTTTTGTGATTTTTGATAAGTAGTCCAAACTATAGGTAGCTTTGCTTGTGTCTTTCACCTGTAATTCCTCCAGACCTTCACTACCTGATTCAATGACAATATCAGCTTCACCAGAATCGCTTTTACCAGAAAAGGTAATCTTCTTTTCATCAGATTCTATTGATATATATTCTGAGACTACTTCAATATCAGACAGGATCTTGTCAAAAGATGCTGGAGTCAATATTATCTTGGAATTGAAATTTAATTTTGGTAAGGGAGTGGATCCTCCTATACTTTCTATTAACCGCATTTTATATTCTCTCTTGTAACCATTTAGTATCTTGATGTGAAGCAAGCTGTTCTCTTCCACAGAAACTTCTACTGCATCCTTTTTCTCAGCTCTTTTCATTAATTTTGAAAACTCATCTATCCTAACTCCAAATTTTAACGCTGAATCACACTCATATCCGTCAAACGCAGAGTTTGGCCAACTAATATCAATTAATGCTACGTGCGAGGGATCCATGCCTCTAAACGATAAACCTTCAACAGTAGCCTCGAATGTTGCCTCGTCAACTAAAGTAGATATCGCAGAAGTAACTGCCTTCCATTCGTCGGGTGATTTTGTCTTCGCTAAAAATACCAACTATATCAATCAAGTGGCAGATTCAAAACATTTTAAACATTCCTATTTTACGTAAAATGATAGAGTCGAGACTCTAACAAATATGCGGTAAAATAGAATTATAAATTTTGCGATTTATTGTAATAATTTATATAATTATTTTATAGCACCAGTTTTGGCACAATAATTTCCCTTTTCAGGCATAATTTCGCCATGTGTGGCTACATTGAGTGCATCTATAAAATTGGGTTGTAGCTTCGTCAGCCGATCTAGTTTGTAACATCCACCAGAATGCCAAATTGTTTCCACATTTGGGACAATCAATACTTGTAGTTGGTAGAGCACTAGGGCCCTTCTCAGATTCAACTATTTTAAGACTGGCTCCACTATGATCTATCAAGGGAACTGACTTGATTTCATTCTTTGCTTCTGTGAAACCACACTTTGGACAAATCAAAATATTTTCCTCAATTCTTGGCTTCATTCTGCTTTCACAATTCGGACAAAACTTCAACCAGAACCAGCACTCTTCTCTTTATTTATTTCCGATTCGATCATTTCCTTAACTTTTACGGCATTATCCGATGAAGATTGTAAAGCCTTGTGCAAAACATCAAGTGGCTTTGACTTCTTGGTTACAATTCTAAAACTAAAATCTTCCTTTAATTGATGTTTAAGTACAACACCTGCAAATTCTACTTCCTTTTGATTCAAAAGTTCGTGTTGCACAATATATAAAATTGAAATATCTTCACTGACATTTAGATTGACTTCATTTGATTTGTAATTTTCTAACTCTGCCTGCATGATACAGACAACTACTTATTGAAGATATAAATTATACCATCTGCGAAGCCTTGCAGAAAAGCCTTATTTCAGACATCAAACTTGGTACGCCTCATAAGAGCATAGGATCTAATGCGATTTTAACTTTGGACCTGGGTTTTAATATAAATGGCCTGATAAGAGAAATTTTTTCGCAAAAAAATTGGGAGAGGGCATATGACAAACATGATAACGCTTTTCGACTTACTGTTTTTCTAGATGTGCGGGCAGGTGGAAAGTCAATTGAAAAGATAAAATTCGTAAGAAAAGCAGTGTTATTCTGGACGAGGAATCCTAAATTATCGTATAGAGTCTGGATTTCCATAATAAAGGAGGAAACTCCATATTATCCGTTGACTATTGAGGAAGCTAAATCGCTATTATTTGATGTAACTAAAACTATAGAACTTCAAAGCAATAACTTACAAAAGGGAGAAAATGAGATTCATGTTGATATTGCAGTTTCATGGGGAAAGCATCTTTATACAGAGCCAATAGAGTTGCATGGACAGACTGAAACTATTAAAGTTGTTAAAATTTAAAAATCACCTTTCCCAGACTGATTCATTTTCATCTTACTATAAATATAGTTGAATTTGAAATATGACTAATGGCAAAGTTTGATGGTATCAAGGGACAAGAGTTGTTGGATGTAGAAGTACAAAATGACGAACTCACATTAATCTTCAAAGATAATCGATATTTATTCATCAAAATAGAAAATGGAAAATTGGTCTCTGATTCAGTACCAGAATAGTCTATTGATTACTAAACTGACTTCTAACAATGTTGTAAATTATTATTATGCTTAGATGAAAAGCTTAGTTACCGTTGATACTATAAACGGAGAAATAGTCAATTGCTCACTCTGTGAAAGGTTAGTAACTTACAGACTCCAGGTTGGTAAGAACAAAGTTAGACGATATTTAAATGAAATTTACTGGGCAAAACCGGTTACTGGTCTTGGAGATATTGAAGGGAAACTTCTGATTATTGGCTTGGCTCCAGGAGCCCATGGTGCAAATAGAACCGGCAGACTGTTCACAGGAGATCATTCTGGACAATGGCTAATGAGGGCACTGTATGAAACTGGTTTCTCAAATAATCCTACTAGTATTTCTGAAAATGATGGATTGATTCTGAAGAACGTATTCATTACTTCATGTATAAGATGCGCTCCCCCTTCCAATAAGCCGCTCACTTCAGAATTACTGAATTGTTCAAACTATCTAATAAAGGAACTTGAATTATTGAGAAATGTAAAAGTTGTCATTTGCTTGGGATTAATTGCATTCCAGACATATTGTAGAATCAACAATCTAAAAAAACTTCAATTTTATCATTTGGCTAACTACAAAGTGAACGACAAGTATTTGATTGCATCATATCATCCCAGTCGACAAAATACAAATACAAAAAGGTTAACATGGCCTATGTGGATAAAAGTCTTTGATCGCGCCAAAACTATACTATTGGGTAATAACTGAAGTCTAAAGAAAATTGTAGTATTGAATCGATAATCAAACCTTTTTACTTTTTGATACGTATTTTATTAACAATTTTGTAAATTAGATAAATATTTCATTTGAAACCCGATTTATTTGAATTTCGCAAACCATTAAAAGACAGTATTTCTCTTACAAAAGATATGATTGGTAAGGGATATTTGTCAGTACTGCTCATGATGACCACTATTGTTGCGATTTCAAATTTGAGTGTAAATGCTCAAACTGTTCCGTCAACACCTACAATTCCATCAAACACAATTAACGCAACCGGCGACGCAATGAATTCTACTGCTAACGCAACCGGCGAAGCATTGGACACTCTCTCAAATGCTACATCCAATGCAACTAAAGCAGCAATGGAAACACAATCTGCTGTCAGCACTGCCTCAATCGAAACTGCTAACGCAACCGGCGACGCAATGAATTCTACTATTAACGCAACCGGCGACGCAATGAATTCTACTATTAACGCAACCGGCGAAGCATTGGACACTCTCTCAAATGCTACATCCAATGCAACAAGTGCAACAAGCGAAGCAATGACGGAAGCACAAGATATTCTGGGTACAGC
>JAICQW010000191.1 GCA_025937665.1 Nitrososphaeraceae archaeon
AAATTATGCACCATCTCTAACATTAATTCCAGAATCAGCTTGCCAACAAGGTTATGAATTCTTAAACGGAATCAAAGGAGAAGGAGCTTTTGGATTTCAACTCCCTGTTGCGAGTGCATTGCCAGAAGATAAAGGCTATAGCCCAATAGTTCAGCTAAACTTTGTAGAATGGAAGAATAATAATGCAACTGTAAGAGAATTAAAGTCTACGCAGGAAATAATTGCTGCTCAAAGTGATGGGGACCTACAAATTACAAAGACAAATATTTTGATAAATAGTCCTGCAGTTCAACAGTAGTAAAACTTCTCCCAATCGTTATCCTATCAATAGATATGCTGAAATATTTTTTGTGTGTCTCGTCCCAGGAACAAGAGGATGACGAATTCCTTGCTCCCATAAAGCTCGTTCTAATAATCGTTTGATTGCAGTACTCTTAAGCTTCTTTGGATAGGTGGCCAAACCAAACTTGGCACCGTATTTCATGTTAGATGTTTGCCATAAATCTCGTATGAGCCATGACTCTTCAGTTATGGTTTCTCCATAACTGGCACGAAAATCCATCCACTCTTTCAAGCAGGTAAAAGCCTCTCGTGTGATGAACGTATAATGTTCCTCCCGATCCTGTGGATAAACCAGTAACTTCGCAGCAATTATTTCTCCAAACCCATTTGTTATCGGAGTGACATGTTTCCATTGCAAAAAATCCCAGGCTCCAATTCTAATACCCGACGACACCATTACGTAAACTATCGGTTTTATTCTTCTGTCTGGATATTCTACCAATTTCTGGATTTCTTCTAATGTAGGAGCTCTATCGTTAGCAGATTTCCTTCCTGTTGGTAAACCTCGTGCTATTTTTTTCCAATTTAATGTTAAGTCATTCATTTCACAGAATAATTTAGTTGCTTTATAGTAATTGGAAATCGTAGATTCAGAAATTTCTCTTCGTATAGATCTTTCCTTTTGATAGTCTATGAATTTCATAAAAGTAGATTCCGCCCAAGTAGGATTTTGTCTTGCTTTGAATAAGAATTGTTTGGCTTGATCTTGGATAGCTCCATTAAGTTTCAAAAAGTCCAAGAATATCTTAAATCTCCTAGGATACTGTCTTCTTGTTTCAGGTGCCTTTAGAGCATAAGCGAATACTGTCATTGGATCTCGTTCTTCTTCAGTTGTTAGCGGCAAATGCTTCATCTATATTATATATCTGGGCCTAAATAAAGCGTCAATATTGGAGTGGGCCGGGTCGTTTGTGAACTGTTATCGACACAATTTTGTAGCCAAGGGATATGAATAAAATTTGGCCTGATTAGTGGAGACATTTAATTCATTTCATTATTATAAGCGCAAAATTAGATGAGAGTTGGTTGGGTTCGGTGGGTGTAAGACAGATTTGACCTTAAAAGAAGACTCAACATCTGGTCTTTTACTAACCTCTAAAAGAAAATAAATCCCATAGTATTGTATAGTGTATCATCCAATGACAATTGAACAGGGATAATATGACATGTAGAGATTTTCCTAAATTATTTGGTATTGTAGTCAATTTAAGAGAATTCTCATTAAATGATGCAGAAGATATAGCCCACCTTATGAGTTATAACGTTTCAAAATATCTGTATGAGGTACCTAATCCTTATACAATAGAAGATGCCATAAATTTTATTAAATCTGCTCATAGCGATTTCAACTCCCTTACAGCTATACATTTTGCAATAGAATACAAAGGTAAGTCTGAGCCAGGTAATAATCTAGTATGTGTCGGAGCTATAAGCCTTAAAAATATTGATTTAGTCAATAAAAAAGCAAATTTGGGATACTGGATTGGAGAACAGTACTGGAACAGTGGCATAGCTAGTGAATGTATAAGACTGATAATTGATTATGCATTCTCTACTGAATTGGAACTGAAAGAAGTTTCAGCTTATGTCTTTCCAGAAAATAAAGCTTCTATCCAGGTTTTAGAAAAGAATGGGATGAAGAAGAAAGGAGAAGTGAATGAATATCACCAGATGTGCGGGGGCTATCGAAATTCGCTAAAATATGTGATACAAGAAAGTGATAGAGAAAGATAGTCGTATTAAATTTTTTTACATCTATAAAAGAGTTTGCTTATGCAGTGGGTAGTCTAAAAACGTTACAGTCACAAGCTGAAAGCAATCTAACATCCATACGTGAGACAAAAAATTCTATCTTTTCATAATACATTCATTCATCAAATTATAGTTACATTAACCATTACCTTCACCATTTTCTTTTGATGATGTGATAGGTATTGGAGTACAATCTTTTACTATGCTTACAAAATCTTCTAATAAAGACTGATAATCATCATACAGTCCTCTGTGGAATTTACTCCCAATAGAACATCCAGCTGGTTTGTTTTCAGTCGTCTTATGAATGGGATTTCTACAGTGGCCATTTTCTGTTTTTTTCTTGATGTTGCCCTTTAACCATGACAAGGCCATAAGACCCAGTATGAACATATTTGTTTCATAATTATAGCCCCCATATGAGGTTGCTTTGTTAATGTCATTACTACATTGGTCTTGCATAGGAGTTGCTGAATATTCTATTGATCGCTGCATTACTATACCAACTAATGAGGACCAAAAAAGTCCATTGGGTATGACTTTATTCTCTGCTATGACAAAAGGCCATCCGCATTGTGTAAATAATTGTTCCAGATCATCATAAAGCGCATCAGGATCAACTTCTTTTGTGAACCATCTTATTTTTTCCATAAATCATTTAGATTTTGATGACTGATTTAAATTTAATTAGACTTTATTTTACTTCTTATTTATGTGACGTAATAGTTGATATCGTAGCGGGTTCAGTGGGATGCAATACACTAGTATATGTAATCTACATGCTCAATGTAAAATGATTTAGTCGAAGAGAGTTATTTTAATTTGTTTTTACCTCTAGTTAGTGTGAAATTTCAAGCTGTAGTTTATTCAAATAACATTTATGGTATACTTAGTAATGAAATAGAATAAGATTTTCTGACACATCAATATTATGTCTTAGCTTTTCTCTTATTCGTTTGCATCTTTCATGACTACTGTCTCTCTGCGAGCTTAGAGAATGATACTTGGCAGTTACAGGATGAAGATGAATTTTCAGATGTTCATAGCAATAATGAACAAGATATATTTGACATTGACTTGAAGGAAGGAATGAATAAATTGACATCTGGGTATTGCACAGATTTCTCCCTTTATCGACTTATTTCTCCAATCCTAAAGAGTCAATACAATACTATTCCCAAATCTAAAATGGGAGTGATTTATGGTGTCACAGCATTTAAATCCCATCAATCATTTTAACTCCCATACTCTTGTCATAGAATTTCCAGCAGCATCTATCTCATCAGCAAGCACTCCTATCATCTTATTTAGAAGAGATAATTGTCCGCTTGAAGATGTATTGCTATTGAAGAATACGGAACCATGGTTTCTTAACTTACCATCAGGGCCATACTGACCTATTGCCTGAAAAGTATATGTTGCCATTTCACCAGTAGCCGTCGAAGTCAATATACCTTGTCCTTCACTGTAGGTTGTTCCGTCAGGATTAGTAATACTCCATACAGTTCCCATATCTGTGGCTTTTATACCACCTCTTATTGTTGTATTTCCTATAAAGGAACTTCGATTTTAGGACCTTTATCTCCTGTTCCTACATCTAAAACCCTTA
>JAICQW010000208.1 GCA_025937665.1 Nitrososphaeraceae archaeon
AAAGGTAATATCAGATCCTTGAACCAACACTCAGGTATTATTCAATGAATGATTTTTATGCACAACAGCATAACCGCATTGCATAATTTGAACAATTGTATACAATTAGGATAACAAAGAATATTTGTTAGGTTCATGGATAATAGCCTGATATTTGCTTAATAGGTTTAGGGAAAAAATAATTCCTATTACAACTCGAATAGGAAATAATTTCGGTTCACTTGGTCTATCTCCAACCTTTTGGAGTATGATTGGATTTGCATTTGCTATTCTATCAAGCATTTTCTTTGGTCTTACGAATTTCTTGAATCAACAAGGCTTGGAGTTTCCCTGGCAAGTAATTGCAAGTATTATGCTGTTGATTTCAGGCTTTTTTGATATTGTGGATGGAAGCGTGGCTCGCGTAATGAAGAAAACTACAACCAGAGGCGCATTTCTGGATTCTAATTTGGACAAAGTCTCGGAGGCTATAATTTTCATAGCAATAGCAATAGGTGGATTATCAAATCCTATTCTAGCAATGATTGCTTTATCAACATCTATCTTGGTGAGCTATCTCAGGGCCAGGGCAGAATCCCTGGGTATAGAGTTGAAAGGCGTAGGAGTCGGGGAAAGAGCCGAAAGATTACTAATCTTAGCAATTTGCGGGTTAATTCCCATTTCTGGATCGATTCAATGGGGAATTATAATTATTATCTTAATCTCTGCCTTCTCTTTTATCCAGAGATTTATGTATGTTCTAAAAAGAATATGACAGAATAGAATAATCCTATCCGAGTCTTCCTGTCCTTCTACGTTCCATTTCTGATCTAACTTTTACTATTCCTCTATGCACTGCACATGAAACGCAATAAAATTTGACATCCGTAACCGGCGCAATATAAGCTCCCTGTGCTCTTAATTCTTTTGCCAAAGTGGGTTCTACTAACGTTATTCTACCGGTAACTTTTTTTGCCTTATCTCTGGGTACCATGGCTCCGCACTGGCTACAATGTACTGTTCCAGAACTTCCTTTCCCACCCTTCGTTCGTCCTCTGCTTGTCCTCTTCTTTGGCACTACTCAATTAGTATCTATTCTTCTTTTAAATCTTCTGATGCTCCTGATGCCTTCATATCAACATTTATCAAAGCAACTGAGTTAATGATGATATTCAGCGATGAAGGCTGCAATACTCTCAAACATTGTCGTAGATGAGATTGTGTCACGGGATCTAAAGTCAAGTCAGAGTTTAGGTGGACCTGCTGCTTATTGTGGTATAACTGCAAGAAAATTTGGGTTTGATACAACACTCTTTACTCATTTTGGAAATGATCTTGACCATGAATATCTTGAATATTTGAAAAACCAGGGTATTTCGTTCAATCATCTTCAACCTTCGATTCTTCCAACAACTCGGTTTGTCTTGAAAAACTTTGAAACCGATCGTGAACTGACTCTACAATCAAAGTGTAATCCAATAGACATTGAAGAAATAAAAAATGTAGATGCAAATTGTTGGGTAATTAGTCCTGTTTTTGATGAAGTATCTCTTGACATCCTAAAATATTTGGTTTCCTCCCGCCAGGAAAAGCAATTTGTAATGTTGGATCCTCAGGGTTACACAAGAACTGTTGATTCTGCAGGAAGGGTGTCTATAAGAAAACAAATGGATATACCAATCCATAAAGTAAATGGGATAAAGTTAGATAGCCAGGAAATTTCCTGCTTTACAAATGGCCTCCAAGGAATGGAAGGCATGAAAAAAATCCGCTCCCTATATGGAATCGAGTATGTATTGTATACACAAGATCAGGTTATCCATCTTCTTGAGGAAGGAAAACATTACTGGATAAACATACCTAAACATGAATCTCCTGATTCAACAGGATTGGGCGATATCATCGCATCCTCTTTTGCATGCACCATAGTAAAAGAGAAAGATTCTGTTTGGGCATTTTGCTTTGCTGCAGGGGCATTAGCTGCTGCACTACAGACAAGAGAGATTGGGATAAGAAAGATACCCTCAAAATCGGCTATCGAACAGAATGCTTCATACTATTACAATACAATGAAATTTGAAATAATTCAATCATAAATCAGGTTTAAATTTGAGTATCTGCTGACTTTTAATAACTACAATGAAAGTGGCTATCTCAAGTTTAACCTCCAGAGACGATAGTCTAATAGTAAAAATTAAGAAAATTTTAGACGATGAAAATATTGATTCAGAGATAATAAAACGATCTGACAAAATGACTACTTCAAATGTGGACATGGTGATTACTGCAGGTGGAGATCGAGCGATACTTGATTATTCACACTATGTTAGGGAATTTTCTGTACCAGTCCTGGGTGTATATGAATCTGATTCAACAGGATTTTTGGGGCAGATCGATGTAAGTGATCTAAGAAAATCTATAGGCAGAATAAAAAAAGGCGACTACGAAATTGACAATGTATGCCGACTTTCTGTTAATGTCGATGGTAAAGAGGTTGAACCTGTATTAAACGACATTTCGCTTTTTCCTAGAAAAAGTGCTACTCTTATGGAATATATTTTAAAGATTAATGGGAATGATCTCTGGCATGATAACAGTGATGGCGTTATCATTTCCACGCCAATTGGATCTACCGCGTATTGTATGTCTGCAGGAGGACCAATGGTTTTACAAAAATCTCAAGTCTTTGTCATAGTCCCTGTAAATTCTATGGACAATACTCGTAGACCTCTTATAGTCCCCAATACAGATAGACTTGAAATTGAGGATATACTCTGTAGATATCTCTGTGAAGTAATACTTGATGGAGGAAAAAGGGTCGCTGTTAGAAAAAATATCGTGTGTGAAAAACATGAATTTCCTGCAAAATTTGTGAGACTAATCAAAGATTCTCCTATGGACATTATCGCTAAAAAGGTAAAATTAGCAGAAGACTTACTTGATATGCCTCCAAGTGCCAAATTGATATTAAAGACGCTTGAATATGAAGGCGAGTTGAGTCAAAAAGATCTGAGCAAGAGAACGATGCTGCCAGAGAGGACTATAAGATTGTCCTTGAGTCACCTTATACAACGTGGATATGTCAGGAAAAAGACGTCTTTGCGTGATGCCAGACAAAAAACTTACGAGTTAAATCTAAAGCTCTGATCTAGATATGATTTAGATACAGGATGTTATGAATGCTTCAAATGCTTCTTCGGGTTTGCCTGGTATACTGCTAAATTCTGAATGATACTGAACAGCGAAAAAGAACTTGTTTGATGGAAACTCTAAAATTTCTATTC
>JAICQW010000311.1 GCA_025937665.1 Nitrososphaeraceae archaeon
AGGATTCAGTTCCCAAGGAAATTTCATAACTTTTGATATAACTGATGAACCCGGACAGTGGTTTAGAAATGTAGGTGGAGAATTACTTCCGGGCATAACAAAATCATTAGGAATCGTGGAATCTAAGGGAACAGCTCAGTTTATTATGTCAAATACCAACACCGTACATACTATATCCAGCCTTCTCTGGCCTACTGGTGCTCCAAATATGCCATTTGATCAAATAACCTCATATCGCGGAGGTGGTATAGTTGAGCTTGAAAAACCTGGATTATATGTTTTCACATGTAAGATCCATCCATACATGTTTGGGGGAATGATTGTAGACGATCCCAAAACTAAAGAGTTAGATTTAGGTGATAAATTGACTCTTAATACTCAAAAGGAGCTAGACCCAAGTGAAGATAATGCACTAGCGACTGCATCAGCGCTTTTAAGAACGTTCTTCATAGCCAATAATCCTAATAATTGGCAAGACTACAGTGGTAATAATCCAACATGGAACTTACAAATCCCAGATATTGATATCAAATTTGGAGACGAAAAGACAAATCTTAATACATTCCTTTTAAGTCCCATTGGAGGCAATGAATCAATTCCATTGAATTCAATTCAAACTCCTTCAAAGCCTGGTGTAGGTGAACTTTGGATAAATACACAATTCGAAAAAACTGCTAATAAATCAAAATCTGGAACAGCTACTAAAGTCAACGTAGAGGACTGGAAGGTAGAAAGAAAAGTATCTTTACCACAAATAAACATGAATAATCCAAATAATATATGGAGTGATTCGCAACAGGATATAATTTACCAAACACAGTGGTTCGACAATAGACTTACTGCTTTTGACAGACAGTCTGGAAAATTACTCGATGACATAAAAGTGGGTGATGCACCTTCTCACGTGATTACAAACCCTATAAATGATTTAATTTATGTCGCTCTAAGCGGAGAAGCTGGAGTAGCGGAAGTAAAATTAAACAAGGACAATAATAAATTTGAACTAGTACGAATAATACCTATGCAGGATTCTGGACAAAATCCGACTTCACCTCATGGGCCGTGGATTACTCCAGATGGAAGAACAATGATCACTCCGAACTCTTTTACGGATGACACATCGATAATTGATTTCTCAAGTAAATTAAGAGAGGGTGAAATCCAAAACCGAACAGAAACTGGACACATGCCTATTGCTACAGGAATGATGCCTGATGGAAAGACTGCCTACATAGCGAATTTCCTCTCAAGTACAATTGATGTCATAGATATGAATACCGGAATGGTCTTAAACACAATAGATTTACCTGAGAAAGGAAATGCTTTACCTATTCAGACTCCAGTAAGTCCAAATGGACAATACGTTGTGACTGCTAACACATTAACAGCAACTATTGCTATTACTGATACTGATACAAATACCATTGTGAAAACCCTTCCTTGTGACCCAGGCTGTCACGGAGTAAATTTTGGTGCTAAAGAAGGAGGAGGTTATTATGCATATGTATCAAGTAAATTCTCTAATAGGATCATTGTTGTTGATGGAGATCCCAATAACGATGGTAATCCTGATGACGCAAAAATTGCTGGGACAGTATTGTTAACTGGGAAATATGCTAGTGATGGCAGTCCAATGTTTAAGACCGATGACAAAATAATCAAGCACGATGGTATGGGTGGACAAGGTG
>JAICQW010000026.1 GCA_025937665.1 Nitrososphaeraceae archaeon
TGGTAACGGAACAACGATGGCTGGAAACATGACCGGCAATATGACTGGCGACATGGGTGGAAATTCCACCATGGGTAGCTAGTCATTAAATTCTTCTTTTTTCTCTTTTTTATTATAAATAAAATTCAAAAATTATTTCGTAATCTACCTTCTATGAAGGTCAGCAACAACGATAAATTATAGGCGACCTTTCGAAGACCTTGATGTATTTTAGATCATGTCAAATAATACAAATGTAAATTCATTGACTCTTACAAACTGAAAGGAATATAATGACTGTATATTTAAAATTCTAAGACCCATGAAAAACCTGATAACGCGAGTAGGAAACCACGAAATAGTAAATGAAGGAGATTTTACATATGTTATCAAAAAAGATGAATCAAAGGGAATGATGGTTCCAGTTACAATTTATGCAGACGAGAAATTGGTTTCAAAAATGGCATTAGATAGGACAATAGATCAGGCCGCTAACGTTGCCACTTTGAGGGGTGTGATGAAGCATGTAATTGTATTGCCTGATGGGCATGAAGGATACGGTTTTCCAGTGGGAGGAGTAGCAGGAATGGATTTGGAAGAAGGTGTGATAAGTCCAGGGGGAGTAGGATATGACATTAACTGTGGCGTTAGACTAATTCGAACTAATTTAACTGAACAAGATGTTAGACCAAAGCTCAAGGATCTCGTGAACGAATTATTTCGCGCCATTCCATCAGGAGTAGGAAGTTCAAGTTCAAGAAAGGTAACAGGATCAGAACTAGATGAATTACTAGTCGAAGGTGTAAAATGGACCGTTCAAAAAGGATATGGGTGGGACTCTGACGTTGACGTTTGTGAGGAAAATGGTTGCATGAAAGGAGCTGATCCTCTTCATGTTTCAGATCTCGCTCGGAAAAGAGGAGGACCTCAGTTAGGCACACTTGGTTCAGGTAACCATTTTCTTGAGCTACAAAGGGTAGACAAGATATACGATCAAAAAGCAGCAGAATCTATGGGAATTGAAGAAGGTCTAGTTACTGTCTTGATACACTGTGGATCGAGGGGATTTGGACATCAAGTTTGCACCGATTATTTGAAAATTTCAGAAAGAAAAATAAGGGAATCTGGAATGAACATAGTGGATAGAGAATTAGCGTGCGTCCCAAACAACTCTCAAGAAGGTGAGAGTTATAGGAAAGCAATGTATTCTGCATTGAATTTTGCTTGGTCAAATAGGCAGATGATTACGCATTGGACACGAAACACCTTTGAGAAGGTCATGGGGATGACTGAGGGTGATATAGACATGAAGTTGGTATATGACGTTTCACATAACATTGCCAAAGTGGAAAGGCATGCTATCAATGGTGAAGGAACTAGAGACCTTGTAATACATAGAAAAGGCGCCACGAGAGCCTTTCCAGCAGGCGACGGTCATATTCCAGACAAGTATCGCAACATTGGTCAACCAGTTTTTATTCCCGGTTCTATGGGGACAGCAAGCTGGATCCTGCTTGGAAATTCAAAATCATTAGAATTAAGTTTTGGTTCTACTGCGCACGGCGCGGGCAGAACTATGTCTAGATCTGCAGCAAGGCGAAGTTATACAACAGATAGTGTGAGAAAGAATTTGGAAGCAAAGGGAGTTTACATTAAAGCACTGAGCAAAGAAGGAATGGTTGAAGAAACACCTGAAGCATACAAAGACGTAGATTCCGTTGTTGAGGTATCACACTCACTGGGCATAGCAACAAAGGTTGCGCGTTTGGTTCCAATTGGGGTGATTAAGGGATGAGCAAAGACGATGAAGATCCAGAGCTGGCAATAATTAAAGCCCGAAAAATGAAGCAAATGAAAGAGAAGGCTGCTTTAAATGAAAAAATCAAAGAAGGCGAAACAAAAACGAATATGACAAAAATAGATGATAAGGAAATAGTACTAAAATACTTGTATGATAGAGGCGATGAAGTGCTCCGGTTAGCAGAAGCACAATATCCAGCCCAGACCGAAATAATAATAAAAAGAATTGCCGACCTGATTAAATCCAGAGAAATAGACTCACTAATATCTGGAGGTGAATTGCTGGCTATCTTTCGTTCTGTGGGATTACGTATACGAGTTGATACTAATATTAGAATTGAAGATCATGGAAAATTTATCTCGTTTGGAGAGAAATTAAAGGAAGGAATCTGAATATCGTACCCTTGAATTGTTCAAATTAGTGACTTGAAAAAAATGTTACCAGAAAAAAATCATTCAGCAGTTTTTAGTGGACCAAAGAATTTTAAAATAAAGGATTTGCCTATCTCTCAGAAAAACAACGAAGTACTAGTAAAAACTCTGTCATGTGCAGTTTGTGGGTATGATGTACGTGTCTTTAGGGAAGGCCATAAAAAGGTTAGACCTCCGATTGTTTTGGGACACGAGATTTGCGCAAGGACGTTGAATACATTAAATTTACCAAATGATCAAGTAATTGCTGAAGGTAGTAGAGTTATTGTTTCTCCACTAATACCATGTTTAAACTGTCATCATTGCAATGTAGGATACTTTAATTCTTGCAATAACCTTAACGAAATTGGATCAAGTATTAACGGCGGATTTGCTGACTACATAAGCATTCCTCGCAATAATATACTAATTGATGGTATCATTCCTATTGAAAATAACATACATGATGATGAAGCATCACTGATAGAACCACTATCCTGCTGTCTTAATGCACACCTGAATTTTAATATTCCAATTAGTGGTGAATTTGTAATAATTATTGGAGATGGTCCAATTGGATTAATCCACTTGCAAATATCAAAATTATACGGCGCCAAAACTATTGTTGTTGGAAAAATTGCTTCCAGATTAAATGAGGCTAAAGCAATTGGGGCAGATCTGGTACTTGTGAATAATGAACCAGATGAATCCGTAAAAAAAATTTGGGATTATACTTACGGGAATGGAGGAAAATTAATAATTGTGGCTACAAGCAATCCTGAGGGAATTGATCTGGCGCTCAAATTAGCCGGAAAAAATTCACTAATTAGTTTATTCGCGGGGACATCCAAAAATAAGATTCTAAGAATAGATCCGAACTTACTCCATTACAATCAAATCACTCTATGTGGAAGTTTTAGTTCTACTCCCAAGGTAATGAAAAAGTCAATGGCTCTGGTGCATGAGCAGAAGATTGATTTAAAAAGACTCATCACTCATCGATTCTCGCTAGATGAGATTGACAAAGCATTTAATGCAACTGAAGGTTACAACGGATTAAGGTCAGTCATAAATTCCTTTTAATGTCATTTTATTGCCCTAGTCGTCTCTGGTACGAGTTCATATTTGGATTTATATCCTCTCGGATTTATCATAAGTCCATTGTAGTTAAAGGTCGACGAGTTGCCTATGATAACTGTAGTAATCATCCCTAACATATCATTGTAATCAAGTAATTTCTCTAAAGTGGTAACTACTATCTTCTGACTGTCTCGGAATGCACCCTTCACAATTGCAACAGGTGTATCTGGTTTTCTATATTTGAGAAAAATGTCTTTAGTATCTTTAAGCTGATGAATTCTCTTTTTACTAGCAGGATTGTAGATTACAGTTACATAATCTCCCAAAGCAGCAGCTTCTACTCTCTTGACAATAATTTCCCAGGGCACAAGGAGATCACTCATGCTCACAACTGCAAAATCAGTCATCAATGGAGAACCAATTAGTGCTGAGCAAGAGTTTAAAGAAGAAACTCCTGGAACACATTCGACATAAATTCCTTCATCATGTTTCCACTTCTTATCCGCAAGAATTTCATAGATTAGTCCTACCATTCCATATATCCCCGGATCTCCTGACGAAACCAATGACACTATCCTTCCTTTTTCAGCAAATTCAATAGCTTGATTAGCTCTATCAACTTCCTGAGTCATGGGATATCGATAAACTTCTTTACCCTCAATTAGATCCTCAACTAATGAAACATAAGTATCGTAACCTACTATGATTTCGCTTTCTTCGATAACCTGCTTAGCTCTAAAGGTCATATGATCGTGATGTCCTGGACCAACGCCTACTACATACAATCTTCCCTTGGTATTTTGCATATATACATTAGAGATTCCAGAATAATATAATATTATTTCTAATCTTAGAGTCAATGTGCTTTCATAATTGTATTGTACTTTGTGGGAAATATGGAAAATGTTAAAATAAAATCCACTTTATTGTCATAATATGGCAGTACTAGATGAATTTTCTAAGGTATCTTTGGACAAGATTATTGACAATGTAGTATCATGCCTTCCGCTGATAGAAAACATGTGCAAAGATCAAAATAGTGAATTTAGAAATAAGATTGGATTAGAAAATAGGAGGGACTTTATCCTGGGAGCTGTTTGGTGTATAATATTGGAGAAGTATATTATTTCCAACTATCTTCACTCCGGCAAGACCATTAGTTATGAGAATGGACTGGAAGTTAGTAGATATGTATTAGATAAAATTTCTAAATCAGATCTCTTAATGTCAACTAAAAACGTTTAACGATAAACCATATGTTGATTCCATAATTTTGAAGTACTACTTGAATTCACTGTATTTGGCATTGTCCTGCTACATGAATATTAATTAATGGGAATTGCCAAATTCATTTTCTAAATTGGAAAAAAATCTAGAACATCCAGAATTCTCAAAACTGGGTATTACGATAATTTATGCAATTGTAATTGCATTAAGTATTGATGCATCAAAGTCTATTTTTATTCCGTTCTATTCAATACCAGCAAACGTCCTAAACGCTATTATTCTCTTTTATGGATATTTCTTTATTATATCAGGTTGGATTGAGTATTATTTCCTAACGCAAAAATTTGACGGAATAAACAGAGCGGTATTAGCAACTTTTGTAATAGAGCTCGGAATTCTGTTCCTTTTCTACTATATCATAACCGCAGGGAGCGAAGATGGAACGGATTATTTGATCCCCGATGTTTATCTATTTGTCACTCCTCTTATCTTTCTTCTTTTGACTCTAAAGGATATGTATAACGCTAGTAAAGACAAGAATCGAAACTTACTCAGTTATAGGAACTTGTCTAGAAACTTTCTTTTTATTTCAATCATAATTTCATTATCATATCTTGCAGAAACATACGCTACTGGGTTTCAGTCTTTTGGGGAGTTTGCATTCTATAGGGATTTGATATTTGCATTTTTGGTTCTAACACTGATTGTTATCTACCGGATTGTGAGGTGGCGAGAAATCAATTCCGCTCCTGCAACTTCCTAATTGAGAAAATTTAGATTTGAGGCCAGAGAATTTGCCAAAAGGCTTAATGTAATACTCCTAGGTAGGATACTTTTTCAGAGTTCTATTCATGTATAATGTGGCATAAAATTCAAAAATATAGAATTTTGAATGTAATTACTACTCGTCTGATTAAGTCTATTTATAAAGAAGGAATTAACAAGCCTAATATGTACTATGGAGAAGGTTATCTTTACCGACATTGATGGAACATTACTAGATTCTCGTTTTCCAGATATGAATAGAATGAAAGAATTAGTAGAAATGACTTTACAAAATCGTATTCATCTTATATTTTGTTCTTCAAAAACAGAACTAGAGCAAAATAATATCAAATCCCAAGTATATTTGCATGAACCATATATCGTAGAGAATGGAGGCGCTACAATAATTCCGGTAGATTATTTTAAGAAAGCCAAGATCACTAATTCAAGAATTTCTCAGAATAATTACATCATTGAATCTGGTGGAACCGCAGTCAAGATCAGAACTCTTCTCAAAAAGATTAAAGACAAATATGATATAGACTTTAAAGGAGTATCAGATCTTACAGTATCTGAACTTTCGAGAATTACTAAACTCTCTCAAGAGTACGCCAACAGGATGATGGATAGGAAATATACCGAAACAATTGTCCAGATAAATAACATTAGAATTACAGATTTCACAAAAATTATTGAGAAGGAAGGCTTAAAAATCATACCAGGAAATCAATACTTTGATATTACTTTAGGTAACAATAAGGGAACAGGTGTCAATATTTTAATTAATGCTTTTCGGAAGGAATATGCAAATAATGTTATCTTCTTTGGGATTGGTGATAGTAGAAACGACGAGTCAATGTTATCTCTAGTGGATATTCCCATGTTAGTCCAAAAATTTGGTGGTAATTGGGAAAATTTAAAAGTAGACAATCTACAAAGGATAAATGGTGTAGGTGCAAAGGGATGGGAAATTGCTCTTGAACTTGTTCTGAAATACCATGACACACCATGATCGTTTGATTCTATTTTATTTCTGAAATTTAAGTTAAGTTATAAATAAATATAATTAAATTATTTAGTTCATTACTAACCTTTTATATCATTTTAGCATGGTTTATAGTGAATTTTTTCGTTTGCGTTATCTACTTATGGGTAACATAATATAAAAATAATTCAAATTTGATGGGAGGTATAAAATAGAAACAACATGCGAGCACAAGTTGTCCTCCCATCAGTCTGGTAAGACGGAACTATATTCAGAAAAATATATAAAAAATTTACTTTATGGATACAAGAGGATCAGTTAATTCGCCTTAATCTTCATCGATTTCTTCACTATTTTCCTCTCCGCCTTCGTAGAGATCGCCTTCAAATTCCTCTTTTTGCTCTAACCCCTTGGAAGGAAGATCGGCCTCGCTAGCAGAATTACATACCGGACATTTGAATTCTGTTATTTGTCCTTCGAGATCTAAAGGGAATTCTTTTTTGAAAATCTCTTCGCATTTTGGACAGGCTAAGGTTGCTTCAATGTTCTCATTGCCGAACTTGTGTGACTGCAATAGATAAAGACTCTTTGTCATCCTTCTTATTTTTATAAGCAGCTTATTGTTTATAATGATTATAGGTAGTATATTCCGAATCAATTAATCCAAAAATTTTCTACAGGAACAATCAGAGAAAATACATCCCATGTCTTCATTTGTTGTATTATTATGAGTAACTCGGGAATGGCCACAGTGAAGACACCTATCTTGAGCACTCACTAATTGTTTCAAGACATCATAATATTTTAGGATTATAAACCGTCGATCAATTTCTTTCTGTTGGTCTTACATACGTGGTAAATATCCAATCCAAAATCCTCAATTTATATTTGAAAATGTCTTAAGATTACTATATTTGCAACTCTACGTAGGCTGCTCGGGCTGGAGTTATACATCATGGCAAGGACCTTTTTATCCTTCCAGTATAGAAAATAAGGCATGGTTACCTTACTATTCTCAAATATTGAACTATGTAGAGATCGATTCTACGTTTTATAATATACCAAGTGAGTTAATGGTAAAGAATTGGAATAAAAGAACTCCTGATAATTTCAGGTTTACAGCGAAATTTCCCAAAATAATAACACATGATAAGAAATTCAAAAATGTGGAAAATGATTTAGAACTATTCTACAAAAGAATGGAACCACTTAAAGATAAATTACTGTCGTTACTAATACAATTACCTCCATCTTACAAACTAAAAGAAGGATTGGAAGACTTCCGAAGTCATGATTTTTTCTTTGAAGGGGATTTCAGATATGCAATTGAAGTTAGGCATGCATCTTGGTTTAATGATCTAGCGTACAACTTTTTTAGAAATAACAATATTGCAATGGTCTGGAGTCAAATGGATAGACTACAAACAGTACCAGTAGTAACATCTGATTTTATCTATCTTAGATTAATTGGAGATCGTAGATTGTCTGACGATCAATTTGGTAAAATACAAATTGATAGAACAGAAGAGATCAGAAATTGGGCCAATAAAATGAAAGATATAAGTAAAAATGAAAAAGATGTCAAAATAGGAATAGTGGCTGCAAACAACCACTACGGAGGATATGGTCCAGGGACTGTTGATATCTTTCGACAGAATATGGATTTGGAAACTTTATCTTTTGAAAATGTAGACGTTGGAAAAATAACCCGAGAATTACAACTAGAAACCAGGATTAATCTTAGTGAAAGAAAATCCAGCAGCAAGGGAAGACAAACAACTATGTCCGACTTTGTTGAATAACTCCCGTCGAAGTATTAGAAGATCAAGAAATTCAAGCAGAATTACGGAAAGGCAATATTGTGAATATACGCAGCAATCCATCTAGTAAATAATCATAAATAGTAATATCCTTTTTAGATTTAATTTTTATCTCCCAGATACATTTGCTACAATCACAAGGACTCTTACAAGGACATTTATCAGTGCAGGGGCAAGAACAACAGCATGATTTCATTTCTTTAATATTAAAAATAATAAACACATCATTCTTTTTTAATGTTCTCCGGTTTCTATTCCAGAGCGCTTACTATTTTGTTATATCTGTATTTTTTGTTTATAAAAAAGTTTAAAAACCCGATTGAAAGTCGGGACGGGACTAGATAAAAAGCTCCTTCTTCCCAACCAGGCTTAAAAGAAGGAATACTTTTTTAGTAAATGGAAAATAATAATTAACTCTGATTGGAGGGTAAAGTGACATCTACCTGAAAGTGATAATAATTATTTTTTATAGTATACATTAGAATGAGTGTTAAAAATATCGGAAATCGTGGAGTTCAAGAAATATTAAATCGCAGAAAAAAATTAGCAATAATAGCGGTTTCAGTAGCCGGAATAATATTTGGAATCATGTTATTCTTCAGCGACTAGAAAGTTTTCGTTTTTCGTAGTGGTAAAATTTAAAAGCGATTAACGTCAAGGATTAATAAAATATACTCGTTTTCCTGTTTAATCATATTTATTTATCACTCAATTTAAGTTTGATCAAATTCTGTCCTCCTATCTTCGTAACTTCAATAAGATTTTCTCTCTCTAGTCTCTTTATTAGTCGCCATAAACTTGTTTTTGGAAGTATGAACTTATTCCTAATTTGGCCCTCAAATGCCGCTCCTTCCTTTTCTAAGATATAAAGAAGTATTTCCTTCTCTTCTGGTTTTAGATTCCCTTTCTGTCGGATAGCATCAGAAACAAAGTTCTGCAAATTTGATTTTTCGGGGATGACTTTCGTATTTGTTTGTTCCTCTCCGGGAGATTGTTGTTCAATAAAACTATTTTCCTTATAAATATTAGTTTGATTATCAGAGTTGTACGGATCATTTTTGTTAACTGTATCCTGCATCCGTGCATTGGATTTTTTCTTGTACTTTCTTAATATGAAAAATCCAACTGATACTGCAAGTGGAATTAATAGTAAATATGCTGCGCTAGAGTACAGAACAGGCTGCTCTTGCCTTGGGACATCAAGACTGTTGAGGGCCAAAGTAGCGTATTCTATTGCCTTGCGATAGTTTCCCTGGGAAAATTCAATATTTGATTTTGACACAAATTGAGATGCCTGTGAAGTATCAACATTCATGTCTTGAAATTCTTCAGTCTTGCGGGTGGCGTTGCTCATCATGTCCTTGGAAACTTCAAAAGACTCAGTAATTGTTGAGGACAAGTCACTCGCATTAGTTGCGAGGCGTTCTGCATCAATAAAATTACTTTGATTCAATGCAATCTTTGCGTTAAGGAGTATGTCTTTGACACTACCCAGATTTATCCCTAAATGTTCACTCTCTGCTTTTGCTAAATCTAATTCTGCAGAATTTATGGATATCGTGGCCTGTTCTCGTGTTCCGGCATAGCCAATTACATAATCAATAGAAATTCTTCCCTTATCAAATGATAATAAATTCTGTCCTCCTAATTTTCTAATTAATGATGGAGATTGTTCTCCTAAATTAGTTACCACAGCATCATTAGGTAATTTTACCGTAAACGGAAAAGCAGAATCAATAAGAAAGCTCCATTCTCTTTCCTGCTTATTAACTAGATCCGGAGTTTGATATGTTATTCTTATCTGCGATTCATTTTGCGAATTAATGTTTATTTCGTTAGTTACAGAATTGAATGTATATGCCAAATATTTAGATAGGTAATTTCTCACCAAAATTTCATTGATATTTCCGCCAATTAATGGCAACGTAATTTCGCTGGTATTAGATTTCAATCGAAGATCATATTGCACAATTGAGTCACCATTGGATAAAATACCAATAAATACAGAGTTAACTTGATATTGAATTTGGGAAAAACCCTTATCAAAGATACTGACAGAAAGAATAACAAATACTATTAAAGCAATTACAGGTCCAAACAATCTCAATACAAAAACAACCCCAAATAAAAAAAACTATAATCAATTCTTGAATTATCAAAATTTGGAAAATGACTAAATCCCAACCGACTAGACAAATCGGAACTCATGAAAAGTTTGTGTTTAATTTTCATATGATTTGTTAGGTTGTATTATTTGCATTGAGATATTTTTTTAAGTCACTTTTTGAATACTGTTCGATCCATTTGAATTTTCTCTGAAGAGTACTTGTATAAATTTTTGTCCAGTCCAAATCTACGTATTCACACCATGATTTGAAAACGCGTGGATCTATATAATTTCTTAGTGAAGTACCTAGATTATAATCTCTAGTTTCTTGCTGGAGTCGTATTTGGAATTCAAGTTTTTCAATTCTTTGTTCCTTCTTTAACTTTTGTAGCTCCGTTTTCCATTTTTTCTCTTTCAACTCAAGTTTTAGTTGCTTAACCTTCTCCTTTTTATTGGCTAATGACTGTTCAAATTTTTCCCATGACTTTTTGCTTGCTGGGTTCTTGGGATCTATTCCCTTTTTATGATTGCATGTTATGGCAGCCTCAAGGTTTGCAATTTTGGCTACATATATTTTCTTAAACTCGCTTTCATTCTTGCTAACTTTTAGAACTGGTGAAGAAAGGTGCTTCTTTACTATTGCAGTTGCAATGTAAGTTCTAAAAACTTTTGCAGTGAGGTTAGGAAGATTATCTTTATCTATTGATCTAAGGAATTTATTCACTTTTGTTGATGTGATATCTTCAAAGATTTCATCAGATTGATCTTTTCCCTTCATGAAGAACAGTAAATTTTCATAGAGCGCTTTTGTATCTGCACTGGATATTTCCAAGGTTTTTTGCCAAGGAACACTATCTTTACCAAGAAAATTGAATTCTATCCGAACCTTGTCATTAATTTTTGGAAATTTTAGATGTTCTACTCTGAGGGTAGAGGCACCAATAGTGTCTGCTTCATCAGGATCTTTTTCATCACCCACTCTCATGGCCAGCTTATAAATGAGATAGCAAACTGTAGCGACTTTTCTTTTGGTTGTATCTTTAGCATATAACATCTGATTAATAATCTCCTTTTCAATGGCACGAATGTAATTTTCTAATTTCTTTGCGACGTCATATTTTGCCTTATCGTTGTCTTGACGCAGATAAGATGAATCATGAAGCCAAACATATTTTCTCTTTCCGGTCAGAATTTCTATCCATGAGGCAAGCCATGTTGAATAATGATCATGAACAACTGCCTTCCATGGACCTTCAGGTACAGATGCATTCTCTCCTAGATTGAGAGTCACATCATTAGGAGTAACTCGAGGTTTCCATCTTCCTCTTAGTGGGTGTAGTCCTCTTCCCATAAATATTCCAGGAGGCTCAACCAACCAATTGGCGACATCAACTTCTATTCCGTTTATTTTGGCTTTTCCATAAATCGATTTCAGTTTTTCCTTTTCTAGTTTTTTTTCCTGACTGATCCTTCTTTTTTCTTCTCTTGGAAGTGATTTTATTCTTAGTTTTTCATTTTCCTTTAACTTTAATTCCTTATCAACCAAATTAAACGCCTCGGTCATGTCAATTTCATCAACTTTTTGTAGCGATTTGAATCTGGTAGGAAATAGTTTCTTCAAATCATCAATAAAATTAGATTGAAAGACCGCATCTTTCACATAATGGGTATCCTTCTTTTTTGCCCAAGCATAAATAAGCTCCTCTTGTTCGCGATTTAAGAATAAAATTTCTCCTCTAATTTTGATATTTATTCCGCGTTGGACATACTCGGGCGGAAAAGCTACGCCATTATGCTCCAGTTCTGTCCATTTATTGGAAGTGGCTACTTTAGACGATATGGTCAACTACACTCAAAATGTCGTACTAACTATTCTTAAACCTTATCCGTTCAGTTATCTAACAATTTTGCCTGCTACTCAATTGATTTATTTATTGTGGTGAAAAAGTAATAATGTGAATTCAATACAACTGGTAAATTTTCCAGTAAAACTGACATTCAAAATAAGTGAAGTCTCCGAAATCAAGCCAATGATTGATAAATTCATCGAGTATTACCGAGGGCCCGAGTCAGAAGAGTTCAGTTGTAGAATTTTGCTACCTCGCAATCTGGAATCCGAAAATGATGTAAAAAGATTAGGGGCTACTATACATTCAGAGATAATGTTTTCACTCAAAAAGAACAAGTTAGCTATGAATTTGAGGGATATACGATATATCCACGACGCTAATACTTATGGCTGGTTGTTGTTGAATCCAAAAGTGGCGGAAAAATTATAGAGAAACCAAGGGATTCTATCTACTATCGGGTATTTTTTAGTTTATTTATAGTGAAAGGAATTTCAAGTTTCAAGATGGTACTCAATGTTATAGAAATAACTAGTCCTAAAAGTAAACCTCCAAACAAATCACTCAAATAATTTAGTCCCAAAAGAAGATTCGATAGCATAAGCATCGGTGGCAGGATCCAGAGAACTTGGCCATACTTTTTACTTTTTAGCTGAACAATAATCCCAACAATATAGGCCAATGATGTTATGACTGCTGTGTGATTTGAAGGGTAGGAGAATGATCGGGCCTCAGTTAGCAAACTATCACTTTCAAGCTGAAAACCCTTTGGTAGATTAGGTATCCTTTGCGTTTCAGGGGGGTTTGGCTGCGCGATTAGTGGTTTCATATAGGAAACCAAAATTGCTAACGTCATGATTGTTATCATCAGTATCATTCCCCCTTTTCTTGTTCTTCTAATGATTGTGAGAATTATTGCGACGAGAATTAAGTTCACCACTTCTCCAAAAGATGAAATGACTACGAAAGTGTAGAGTAATGATTGATCTGGATTAAAAACACTAATCGAGTTGAAAATAAAAGAGTCCATTGAAGATAGAAAATGGAAATGCACCAAGACAGAAAGTACAATGAATGCCAGTAAGATTGCTATAAATTGAAATGATCGGATATGTATCAATCATGATTACCGGAAAATTATATGCGCAAAATTGAACATAAATGTTACTGTAAATGAAATAACATAAATCTCATTAATTGTAAGTGGTCAATAAAGTGAGGATTCATTTTTAATTTGTTCTGCTGATTTGGGATCGTTTTCTGAATAATATTTTACCATTCCTACTTTTAGTACCTTCAGTGATAATAATGCGCATTTGATTCTAGCTGGACCCAAGTTGGTCAATCCAATATTTTCAAGAATGTCCTCCTTTTTCAAATCCTTTATTACATCGAGATCCTTACCCATGACTAATTCTGTCAACATGGAAGCACTTGCTTGGCTAATTGCACATCCTTTACCTTCAAATTTTACGTCTCTTATTACTCCTCCATCTACCTTCAAATGTATATCTATTTCATCGCCACATAGAGGGTTACTATCATGAACTGTAACATCAGCATTCTCCAACTTACCTTTGTTTCTTGGATTCCTGTAGTGGTCTAGTATAATCTCCCTGTATATATCATCGCTCATATCTTGAAGATTCTCCCCGCCTCTTTAATAGCATTAACAAACTTATCTATTTCTTCCTTAGTATTATAAATGTAAAAGCTTGCTCTAGAAGTTGCTGGAACGTCCAGTCTTTGCATTAAGACCTGGGCGCAATGATGACCCGATCTAATTGCTATTCCATGATCATTCATTATCGTAGCAAGGTCATGAGGATGGATATCTGCAATATTAAATGAGATAACTCCACCTCTATAATTAGGATCTCTTGGTCCATATACTGTAAGATGATTTATTGAAAGAATTGAGTCTAGTGCATATTCCGTCAAGTCAATTTCATGCTTCCTAATATTTTCCATTCCAATTTTTTTCAAATAGTCAATTGCTGCACCAAATCCAACTACATCAGCAATATTCGGAGTACCAGCCTCAAATTTGTAGGGCACTTCGTTATAATTTGTGTGAAATTTGAAAACCTCCTTAATCATATCCCCACCACCCATAAACGGTCTCATTTTCTCTAGGAATTCTTTTTTAGCATATAGTACTCCCACCCCAGTCGGACCCAACATCTTGTGTGCAGAGAATACTAGAAAATCGCAATCCATATTTTTGACGTTTACTGGCATATGTGGTACTGATTGTGCACCATCCACCATTACGGGAATGTCATTTTCATGGGCGATCTTGATAATCCTTTCAATAGGTACTATAGTACCAAGTACGTTTGACATGTGGCTTAGTGAAACTAGTTTTACTTTTTTTGAAGAGATCAATTCAATCAAATGTTCAAGATCTAAAAATCCGTTTTCGTCAATTCCGACATATTCTAATCTTGTTCCAATCTCCTGAGATAGTATCTGCCAGGGGACTATGTTACTATGATGTTCTAATTCACTTATGGCTATACCATCATCTTTTTTCAGATTTGTTCTTGCCCAAGAGTGTGCAATAAGATTTATTGATTCTGTAGTGTTCCTTGTGAAGACTATTTCTTCAGGACGGACACTGATAAAATTAGCAATTTTCTCCCGGCTTTGTTCATATAATGTTGTTGCCTCTTCAGCTAATTGGTAAACTGCCCTATGTATATTAGAATTATAATTTGAATAAAAATCAGTAATTGAGTTGATTACAGAGTATGGTTTTTGTGTAGTAGATGCATTATCGAGATAAACTAGTTCTTTACCATTAATTTTTTTCTTAAGTATTGGAAAATCATTTCTCAGTTCATAGCTATTAACAACGCTTCTTTGCATCAATTTTTAAATCAAGTCCCAAGAAATATAAACTTAGATTATGACAACTTAAGGAAAAGTAGATTTGGAATATTTTTCTGCAAATGGCAGACAATAGGTCGACAGGTTCTCGATACACATTATCTTACCATGGGTTATCCTTACAAACCATTTTTTATAATACAAACCATCATGGCAGCCGAATAAGTCTAATTTCTTCAAGATTTTTGAGGTTAAGGCTCTCCCCTTTTTATCTCTGTCAAGTAAGAGTATGACTTTCCTACCACTCCTTGATACATGATCTACAAAATTTGTAATACCCTTAAAATTATTATAAACCAGTATTTCACCATTGAATCCTAATTCTCTCAAGGCAGATTCATCCTTTCTGCCCTCTACCGTAACAATTGCTCCTGCTATGCACTCATAATTTAGAGATTCGATAAACACTCGAATTTTCAGGGCTATTTCTTCCCTTTCGTGCGTCATCTATTGAATTAGGTATTAATTCAAACTTAATGAATCTTATCTTGAAATCCAATAAAATATCTAACTAGTAAGTTAGCTTTCTCTCGCATTGTAAAACTGTATTTACAATTTGATTTTCGGCAAAGACTTATTTTTCATTTGGTTAGATCTAAA
>JAICQW010000176.1 GCA_025937665.1 Nitrososphaeraceae archaeon
TCCTTAATGGATTACAAGAATCATGGGCGATACCTGGATTTACTTCTTCATTTATCTTTACTACATGGGCATTAATGTATGCCTCAAAAAGATTTGGGCATGATATCTGGCCAGAACCGATTCCAGCAAAGACCGAGGAACTTATCACAGGGAGTGGAAATCCATCTCAGATAACAGAATCCAACTTTAAATGGACTGCAGGCGAATTCATGAAAGCGACATTGAAAGGAGTATCACAAGTAACATTCGTAGAAAACTGGAAAACAGGAGTTTTTTGGGTAGTTGGACTCACTTTAGCATTTGAGCTTGCACCATTCTTAACGGGTCAAGATAGACCGTGGTGGACCAACGCATTTACGGCTCAATGGAATGAATTCTCACCTCTCTATTTAGGTGGGGTAATGGCACTTGTTGGGTCTGCCATAGGTGCGGCAATGGCAATCTTAACTAAACTTCCTACTGCCGAAACTCGAGCAGGATTACATGGATTTAATCAAGTTCTAGTAATGATTGCATTAACAAGTTTCATTCCATTAACTCCTCAAGCTTTTATGATTGCAGTATTTGCAACTGTCTCCTGTGGCTTTGTAATGCCTGCACTACAACGATTTTTTGGAATGTGGGGTTTACCCGCATTAACAGGACCATTTGTATTTACTGCATGGATGTTCTTACTTGGAATTTCAGGATTTACAAATATTCCTGCTGGTATAGGTTGGTCAAGGCCATAAATTCTTACTCTAACTTCTCCTTAATTTTTTTAAAAAATGGAATTTGAAGATTTCAAAGAATTTTTGAATATTGCTAATTACAATAAAAAAAATAACAAAAGTGGTATAGACAACATTTTATATTTTATAGATTGGTGCAACAACAATAATTATGAAGAACTTTTAATACGATTGAATTCTGAAAAGCAATCTGGATTAGGATATAATTCAACAATCGATTTTACAAATAAGCGTGTTATTATAACAAGAAAAAAAATAATTAACAGAATTTTTGATACGGGTTTTGTAGCTGGACTTGGACCATTACCATATATGATATTATCTGAAAAAAATCAACAGTCAAAAATTAAAGATTCAGCAAAATTACAAATAGAAAAAATTCTGCAAGATCCAAATCTAGAATGTACTATTACCTATAATAATATATCAAGAATCATTATAAAAAAAGAATCCAATTCATTAGTACGTAATATGTTTGGATCATTCATTTCAAAATATTATTTGACAATTTTTACTACTAATAATAAATATGAATATATTTTATCAATGAAAAAAAATGGAAATTTTGATAAAATGTCATACTGGATGAAATCTATCTTGCCTATACAAATTTCTATTGAAGATTAATTTAGCCGACGTCGACTAAATATTCAATATTATCGATATTATCCATTTATATAGATTAATCATTTGAAATTTAAAATAATTCAAATCCATTACTATTTTAGGTGAATTGGAAATTTGATGTTAGTTCCACGTGAAATTGATAAAATGATGATTTGGACAGCAGCACAAATTGCTGAAGGTAGAAAAAAAAGAGGAGTTAAACTTAATCATCCGGAATCTGTAGCATATATCGCCAATTTTGTAGTTGAAGGTGCTAGAGATGGGAAAAGTGTTGCAGAGTTGATGCAATCAGCAAGAGAGATTTTAAAGCGGGATGAAGTTATGGATGGCGTCCCTGAGTTAATACATACAGTTCAAGTAGAAGCAACTTTTCCTGATGGAACAAAATTAGTTACAGTGCATGATCCAATTCAGTAGGAGAATAAAAAATGAAAAAAAATATAAAAAAATATTTGAATATTAAAGGAGGAAATAATTAAAATGATTCCCGGAGAATATATTTTATCCTCAGAGCCTGTTGTTTGTAATAGTAACAAAAAAACAGTAAGTATAACTGTAAAAAATACAGGTGATAGAGCTTGTCAAGTGGGATCTCATACTCATTTTTATGAAGTAAACAAAGCTTTAGATTTTCCTCGGGAAAAAGCATATGGATGTAGATTAAATATTCCAGCAGGAACATCCATTAGATTTGAACCTGGTGATTCTCGTGAAGTAGAACTATGTGAATATGGAGGAAAAAGAATAGTTTATGGATTTAATGGTCTAGTGATGGGAGGACTAAACTCCACTTCTGCTAAACAAGCCTCTATAGAAAAAGCAAAAAGCCTTGGGTACAAAGGATTTAGTTCATAAGAAGGAGGGAATGAGATGGTTTTAAAATTAACTAGAAAGCAGTATACTGATTTATTTGGTCCTTCACAGGGCGATAAAATTAGATTAGGTGATACTGATATAATTATTGAAGTTGAAAAAGATCTAATTTCTCCAGGAGATGAATGTGTCTTTGGAGGAGGAAAAACAATTAGAGATGGACTTGCCCAAGCATCAGGAGTTACAAATGCTAATGGTGCACTTGATTTTGTAATTACAAATGCTGTTGTTCTTGATCCGATTGTAGGGATAGTTAAAGGAGATATTGGTATAAAGGATGGTAAAATTGCAGGAATTGGCAAAGCAGGAAATCCATTAACAATGGACAACATAACTTCAAACATGATAGTTTCCGCCTGTACGGAGGCTACTGCGGGAGAGCATACAATATGTACACCAGGACATTGGGATACCCATGTCCATATGATATCTCCACAGCAATATGTGGATGCAATTAGTAATGGTATTACTACCATGATCGGCGGAGGTACTGGGCCTGCTGATGGAACAGCTGCAACGACTTGCACGCCTGGTGTATTTAATATTAGTAGAATGATGGAAAGCGTAGAAGATATTCCAGTAAATTGGGGATTTCTTGGTAAAGGTAATGATTCTCATCCATCACTTGCTACGCAATTAGAACAGATCGAAGCTGGAGCCTGCGGACTCAAAGATCACGAAGATTGGGGTACTACTAATGCTGTCCTAGATGCATCACTTCGTGCTGTAGATGCGACTGATACACAGTTAGCAATTCATACTGATTCAATCAATGAGTGTGGATATGTAGAGGATACAATAAATGCAATAGACGGAAGAACATTACATACCTACCATACAGAAGGAGCAGGTGGAGGACATGCACCTGATATTATGAAAATAGCAGGAGAACAATTTGCTCTTCCTTCATCGACCAACCCAACCAGACCATATACTGTTAACACAATCGATGAGCATTTGGATATGTTAATGTTTTGTCATCACCTAAATCCTGCTGTTCCAGAAGATGTTGCCTTTGCTGAATCTAGGATTCGAGCAGAAACAATTGCTGCGGAAGATGTTTTACATGACGAAGGTGTATTGAGCATGTATTCTTCTGATAGTCAAGCTATGGGTAGAATAGGCGAAGTGGTTATTCGTGCATGGCAGACAGCCGATAAAATGAAGAAGATGAAAGGAAAACTAGATGAAGAAACAGGAGATAATGATAATATCAGAGCAAAAAGGTACATCGCAAAAACTACTATAAACTGTGCAATTACTCATGGAGCGGCAGATGATCTGGGTTCTCTTGAAGTAGGCAAATATGCTGATCTGGTAATGTATCCAACAGCGTTCTTTGGTGCAAAGCCAAAAATGATATTTAAAGGCGGCTTTATCGCTTGGTCAATAATGGGAGATCCTAATGCATCCATACCAACCCCAGAGCCCGTTTACTATAGACCAATGTTTGGAGCATTAGGCAAAGCAGTAAAACGAACATCATTGACTTTTACATCTAAGGCAGCAGTCAAACTTGACGTAGGCAAAAAACTTGGATTAGAAAAGACGCTCTATCCTGTTCATAATTGCAGAAATATTGGCAAAAATGATATGGTCTGGAATAACAAAACTCCCGAAATCAGCATCGATCCAGAGACATATGAAGTTAAACTCGATGGAAAAATCGCAACTGTGGATCCTGCAAGTGAACTATCTTTAGCACAAAGATACTTTATAGCGTAGATAAAAGAAAAAAATATCTCAATTTTTTTGTTTTTTTATTATTTAGATATATACTCCTTCTAA
>JAICQW010000317.1 GCA_025937665.1 Nitrososphaeraceae archaeon
GCCAGACATACTATGTGCAGCAAATAAAGTTCTGTCGCGGATTGACGACCCATGAAATGAACATTCTCTAAAAGGGAGTTTACGAACTATGGAAAATGCTTCCTCACTATCATGTTAAACGGCTTATGATAATTTATCAATCGAAAAGTGTCTCTAAAAATTGAAATAGTTAGAGTTTCTTAGAGAGAGGTGAGTAGCAAGCACTGGACCCAGGAGTTGGAACAGCAGAATATCTACGAACGAAAAAAACAGCAGCGATAATGGTTTTGATGCCGGAAATGTAGACAGGATTGTTAGCCTGTACGAAGAAAAAGCCAAGAATTTTATAAGAATATTTGCTCTGCTAATAGGCCTGAGTATTTTTTTCTTGTTTATGATTTTTCTTCCCTATATTTCCATTTTGCAAAATAACAATGAAACATCTCAGAAGTTAAATGATGTCCAAGCTCTCCAAGCCAATTTTGCATCAGTCCAAGACGATATCAATGAATTGCGATCAGATCTTACGGACGACACGAGGCGCATAAAAGTATTTTTTAGCGGTATGATCGGAAATTATATCAACCACAGAGGCAACTGCATGCAGGGTGATTATGACCTCAACGCGAGATTGATTCAGACCACCGATTCAGAGGCGCAGGAAGTTGTGCAAAATGTCAAAGATTACAATTTGTGGCATCTCGATGTTTGCAACAGATTGAATGTGACAAAACCTCCTGTTTTTGGTACAGTATTGCATTTTTATCGAAGTAATATTTCTGATCCTGCCAAGTCATATAAAGCATATGCGACGTTAGGCCCCGATAGAGATAGAGTATATTTTTCTTATCCTCTGACTAAGGATTCCATCTCTACACTTGAATATTACAACGCGTCTTTTCATATCGGTAGCCCGTTTTGGTTGAATATGAATGCACAAAACAAGATAAGATCCATCTTTATCGATCACAATAACTCTCTGAGGAGTATTGATACACAAATAAGCAAGCTGGCTCGATCCCTTAGCACCGCTGACACGGATGTTATTGATAGGCCTTCCATTTCTAGAAGTTTAAGCGAGTTGAGGAATAGTTTGGGCGAGTTGAAGTACAGCTTTGAATACCTAAACCAGTCATATTTAAGATTGATACCTGATATTACAAATGCCCTTGATCTGGAAACGAAAAGCGATTTAGCACTTAATGATACCATATATGGGAAACTATATGCTGAAATAGGAAACGAAATACGGTTTTCGACTGATCCCGTATTCATGAATGTCACTTCAATTCTGAGCGGACAAATAGGCGAATTTGAGAACATAGTTGGTTCGTTAAACGATCGATTAGAGAGGCTAACAATTAGAGAAGATGAAACCGCAAATAGACTGAAAGAAATAGAATTTCCGTTTGGGAATATTCCGCTGGGTATTAATGAATCTATACTGTTCTTTCCTGTGGGGATATCGGCAGGTTTTTGGATTTCCGCTACTTTCCTGGGCGATTCGTTACTTTTGAGAAAGCGCTACCATAACATTGTGAAATCAATTGACAAAACTACTATAGAAAAAAACGAGGGAGAGGGAGGCAGAAGGATAAATGAGAATTTGGCAATTCTTTATCCAATTTGGATAGATCC
>JAICQW010000324.1 GCA_025937665.1 Nitrososphaeraceae archaeon
TCAGAACCTTGCAGTTGCTGCTGTAGAGACAATCCTCTTAACTGGTCTATTTCTGGCCATTGATGTCCCCGAGATGCTTTGGACGCGGCATGTTGAAAAAGAGATATTGCACAGAATTGTGCAGTTGGTAGGTTGATTTTTTCTCTACCTCCTCAATTGCATTTTTTAGGGCAAAGGCATTTTTCTATTAGAAAATCCTACATCATATATCTATATGCAATAGAAAAATCTTGCAATTTGTATAATGCTTTCTGAAACTATTTCCACCGTCCGCCCTAGCTTTATATCCTAGCCCTCTGAGCACTAACTTTTTTATCGCCCTCTACTGCTCGAAGTCGAGCACGTCTAAAGCTCTTAATTCCTTACATGGTGGTCTAATTTTGACCTAAATAATGCATAGCAAAGATTGTTTGATAAGACCCGTTCCTGAACGACTGATGACCTGATTCGATTCAAGACTGCCTCACATGTGAACCGACAAGAGACTCCAATAGTCTAGGATATGGAGTATCAGTGTATGAGGTTAATGCTAAACGTACCTATTGAATTGTCATGTCTGTAAATGCGTTATTAAGAAAAATCATAGGCTCAGATGGATTTGAGACAATAATCTTCAGAAAAAGAACTCGATAGATTATGTTCTAGATTAAGAACACAATGGTGTTTCCTCAAGAGTAAAGTCTCTTAATCGAAGTCTTTATTGCCCAGGTGACCTTCATGACTTGATGATATTTCTTGTATATTTTTGATTAACTCATTTTGTTCTTCAATCGTTTTGTGCATTTTATTAATCAATAGATGTTGTTCATGAATGATTTCGTGGATACGACGGGCGGCTCTTCTATCTAAAATTAGTATCAATAATCCTACCCCTAATGCTATTGTGATCTCTATTTCCTTGTCTAATAGTATTTCTGGTTCGTCTAAAACCCGCAACAATATCGCAGCAGTTACCAGCGATATCAGTCCAAAAATGATATACTTGGTTTCAGTCATTGAGGATAACGGGTTTTATAGTTCTATTTACTTTTTTACGGGGTATAGGGGGTTCTGAGAGAAAAAACTTCAAAACCAAGACTCGATGAAACTAGGAAGCGAGCTCAAGCGTTCGCACCTTTGGGAGCGCTAATGCGAAGGTCATTATACTTGATAACAAAGTGCAGCTAAAAACTTTTTCAATCGATCCAAGATGTCTTTTGTAATGCTAAGGTTAATAAGAAATTCTAGACATCGTTGAATTCAAAGTTGCAAGCACTGTTTTCAGCTATGTTGCTACTGATTATATCTTTGACCACAATCCCACTTGTAACCATTCAGTCTGAAGCCCAGTCATCACAAAGTGAACAAGAAGGGCTGTTGGATAATATTGCTTTCTTTTTCCTAGATGCATTTGAATACACTTTTGATATTGACGGGGCACAAATATTTCCAAATGATACAGTAAAACATAGCATAGTGACAGAATACAAACCTTCAGTTTACAATATCCCTAGCTTACAATACAAGATAATGGAGCATACAATCAATGCATCAGATGTAGAGATACACGTCGATCCGACAAGA
>JAICQW010000037.1 GCA_025937665.1 Nitrososphaeraceae archaeon
ACAAGAAATTGGCAGATTTCTTTGAGTCTACTTTGAAATTACACTTTTCACCAACTGAAATAGCAAACATCCTAGTCACTGACTTTAAAAGTTTAATCGAAGATGATACTGAGAGTACTGATTACTTGAAAAACTTGAAAGTGAAACCGGAGCATATTGCAGAATTAGCGAGATTGATTGAAAGTAACAAGATTAGCAGAATTACTGCTAAGGATATTCTAGTAAAAATATTTGAAAGTGGAAAGTTACCATCGGAGGTTGTCTATAGCAGTAATTCCTACAAAATAGCCAACGAAAAAACAATAATGGATGCTGTTCAGTCAGTTTTTGATTCCGAAAAGTCTGCAGTTGAAGATGCAAAAAAGAATCGCGAGGCAATCAATTTCTTGTTAGGTAAGGTAATGAAGTTTACTAATGGACGAGCAGATCCAAAAATCGCTATACGTCTAATAAATAGCAAATTAAGTGATCCCGAGAAACAGTGATTTCCATTAATACAATGACATTGAATTAATTGTCCTGTATAGATTCTTATACATAGAACTATTTTTTGGAAATTTGGTCTAACTGATGCAAAACCATCGGAAGGAATGCCCCGATGTCACTAACTATTCCTATAGCCTGTGTTGTCCCTCTATCGAGCAGTTTTGTTACGACGGCCTGACTAATATCCACTGCAACAACCTTTACTCTTGCAGGTATCATATTTCCAACTGCAATTGAGTGTAACATGGTAGAAATCATAAGAACCATTTTCGTATCTCTCAATATTGACCTATATCTGTTCTGGGCTTGTATAATATCGGTAATCACGCCTGGAATTGGGCCATCGTCTCTTATAGATCCGCAAAGGGCGTACTCTACATTATTCTTTATACACTCATACATTATTCCAGATTTTAGAATATTCTTTTTCACCATGTCCTCTATAGAGCCTGCCCTAAAAACTTCATTAATAGCCTGCATGTGGTTTCTGTGACCGCGAATTGCCAACGTTCCGTTTTTTACGTTCATGCCCAGGGAAGTACCAAATAATGAATTTTCTATATCATGTACTGCTAAGGCATTGCCCGTAAGTAGTCCATTTATGTAACCCATTCTTATCATCTTTGCTAACGAATCTGCAGCGCCAGAATGGACGACAACTGGTCCTGCCGTGACAACTATTTTCCCACCACTATTTTTTGTATTGTAAATATCCATTGCTATTTTTCTTGCAATTTGCTGAGTAGGTCTTTCACTGGAACTTGTACTACTCATGAATTGAAAAATATCCACTCCTTCTCTTGGACGTTCTTCAGGTAATATCCTGACTCCTTTTTCACCCGTAACTATCATATCTCCTCTCCGGATATCTCTGATTTTCCTACACTCTGCACTTTTGTCACTTGCATCAACCACAATGCATTTATCCATCATCATATTCTCGACATCAATCCATTCATTATGGAAGAAAATTTGTGTGGTATTGTTAGTTGTGCTGTAAAAATCCCTTGGCATTACCATGTCGCTTGGGGCAGGTTTTAGTGTAACACCGTCAATTTTTGTAGGTTGAGCGCCTTCAATAAAGACTGATTCTAATAATTGGTCAAGATGTTTCTTATTTTTTCCTGATACTAATAATCTTGCATAACTCAATTCATCCTTCTTTTTTCCGACATGAAATTCGAGAACATTAAAATCCCCTTTTAAGTCCATAATCTTGTCAAAGATTCTTGTCAGGATCATCGAATCAATTAGATGACCTTTGATCTCTATTGTCTGGTCGAATTTTCTTTTCAACTAAGATCACTAAATATTAAATGTACTTAAGTGTTAAATTGGAAGTATCACTTTGCCGTTATATTCAGGAAGGTTTTCATCTTGAATTATTTTGCTCACTATTTCATCTTTTTTGACTTCAATAAACCATTGTGCAACTGTTTTTGCAATTCCATTTTTATCACATATTGCAATCAAGTAACCATTCTGATCCTTTACAGTGGTGAAAAAATTTTCTTCCCCAACAGGTTCCCAAGTATTATTATTATTGTCCTTTAATGCTAACGCAGGCATGGCAATGTTTCCTGTATATTTATTTAAAAGCTCTTGAGCAGCTCTAACTCTTTTTTCCCCTATTTTCAAAGCCGTGAAATACTGCATTTATTGAGTATGTACTCCTCTTTTATATTTGCGTTTAGCGTGTGAGTTGAATCTAACTATTTTGGTGCCAAGAGTTTAAAGGAACAATTTTCCAGACAAAATAGTAAGAAGAGAGACTTTTATTGATATGAAAATAGGAGGCAAATTGGAAACGTTAGAATTCTATCCCTTCAAAGTTGTAAGAGTAATGATGTTGTGCAATGCAAATCACGATGTTGGTCTTGCATTACAGTCTAATTGATAAATGATTAACATTTTTATAAGAAATGTATTCTTGATCAAATATGTTCTGGCAAAATGCATACTTCTTTGCATTAGCCATGTCACTTATTTTGATTTTGCCATCTGTAAATTTTCCTTTCGTGAATATTCCTGCTGATGGCCAGTCTACAACATCTCCTATTTCTCAAGAAGAATACGACAAGATAAAAAATTGTACCACAAATCTTAGTAAAAAACCCACGCCAGTAGAATATCTTACTCATTTTAACTGTGGTCACATATCTAAAGACGAAAGCGCAAAGACACTAAGACAATTTACATTAATTGTTGAGGAAAATCAAAAGATACCTATTACTTATGAAGGTCATATTTTTGAGGGTTGGACGTTTAATGGTACAATACCAGGACCCACAATAAGAGTCACAGAAGGCGATTTAGTTAGAATTAGAGTTATTAATAGTAACGAGAACACTCACGCTCACTCACTTTATTCACAGCCAACTCATTATGTTAAGAATAATGCATTTACGATGACAGGACAACCGGGAGGGACAATTTCTCCAGGCAGGAGTTTTACGTACGAATTTGTTGCAGGACCGTATGGGGTGTATCCATATTACTGTCATGTGGAGCCAATGGCAGACCATATCAACAGGGGATTGTATGGAATGATTGTAATAGATCCAAAGGAACCTCGTCCTCAAATGACAGAAATGGCTATGCTCCTCAACGGATATGACTTGGATTTAGATCTTGAAGGACCGATAACATTGCCGCCAGTTGATTCAATTGATGGTGTAGAAACCAATTTGCCCTCGAACTCAAGTAGTAACAACAATACTAACGCAGGTACGAATATGAGTAACATGAATGATGTTCCCGTTCCTTCAATTCCAGAGAGTGGTAATAGTGAAAGTACATCTAGAGAAAAAAGAGTCAATGAAATCTACACAGTAAATGGAAAAGCATTTGATTACATGATGAATCCTATTGTAGTACACACAGGAGAACCGTATCGTGTGTATATTGTTAACATGCTTGAATTTGACTCGGTGAATTCGATTCACGTGCATGGAGCAATGTTTGATTATTATTCGGCTGGTACTAATAAAACTGCTGACTATTTAACAGATATAGTAACGTTAACAAATGGTGATAGAGGAATAATGGAATTTACTTATGATTATCCTGGAACCTACATGTTCCATGCACATCAGACCCTTTTTACTGATTTGGGTTGGATGGGACTTTTTGATGTAAGGGGAAGCCCAGTTAATACACCACCAAGTGATGCGACCTAACATCAGATTTGACTCTGCTTTCTAAGTTTATTTTGTGAATCAACCCTATACTGGGTTTATTCATATTCTATCTGAATCACCATTTATAGTTAGCAAAATTTGAGATACAAGTTCAAATTCATTATTCGAAATGTACTCAGCAGCAGACGTTAAGAATACTTGCAGAGATTGTTTCGAATATCCACCTAATTCATATTCCTTTGCTTGCAGAGCCATTTCCAGCTTGTCTATGTTGTGAACAAATTTAGAACTAATTGTTTTATTTTCAACATATTCATTCCAAATATCGAGATATTTTTTATGGAGATTGTCAGGCAGTTTGGAAATAATTTCTCGCATAGTCTTGGTTTCTTGAATTATTTTTTCATCATGAGATATCATATCGGGAGTGTTGTCGCCAACTATTGATTCAGCGAGGTCATGTAAATTTGCCATCTTCATTATATGTTCTGTATCAAGATTCAATATTTCTGAAAGAACCATTGACATCATACACATTGAATAAGAATGGTCAGCCACAGATTCCGGTGATGAAATGTTAGATTTATGTATCCATCCCGATCGTCTTACCTTTTTAAGATTACAAACAACATGAAAAAAACTCACAATGTCAGATTTTTGGCTATCTCCAAGGCTCATATTCTGTAATGAATTCTGATTCATATTAATATAATCTAATTCTCAGAGTCATTGGAATGACTGATTGAGTGTATCTGGTATCATTGAAGTGTATTCAAAGAGTATCAATAGAATAGGGAGAAAATGATCAAGAAAATACAGTATAGCGCTGCTTACTATAGCCAAGATAGTTGTAATGAATATCAAAAGTAGAACATTTCTCGTCTGTTCCAATTCTAAACAGTAATAATTTTGGTATCCTAATCTGTATTTAAATCTAATTAGTCTATGATTATAGTTATGGCTGATATCTAGGAAAAGGGTTTAGTTTGCAACTTATAGCTGACCTGCACTTAAAGTTTATGCCCATACGATCCAGATTAAACGAAATGAGGACTGTCATTCTTCCTTATCAACAATATTCGACTCGTTTCCGATTCGTGGTAAGCAAATGTTTTGGCGATCCCTATCAATGCATTATATTTTTGCCTCGTTAAACTTGATATTCAAATGGATAGTCAAATAAGATAGTAAATCGATGCCATAAATGCAGCAATTACGAATATTAAGTAACCAAATCCGACCGCCATTGTTATTATGGATGTTTTCTTGAGTAGCTCAGTGTGCTTATTTGTCAAGTTTGTCATGATGGCTAGCACTGCAGATGCAGTGAAAGGCGCTATTATTGCCAATGTAATCATCAACCTGGTAATACTCTGATCCTTTTGAGAAATAATGGATGAATCGAATCCTATTGAAAGTGTTAGAAGAATCATAACACCTATGATTACGGTCGCATCGACTTGAATAATGTCTTTGTCTTCAAGAGTCATTACAAAACCAATGAAAGTTAATCAAGCATATTTAAAATATTCCATGAGTTTGAAGATCATGGCAATTTATTGGTCATTAAAGGTTGATACTTTTGTAGGCCGGCAGGGAATGTTCTATGAGTAGAGTATCCGACCGGCTTGTGTGATGGTACCTATTTGTTGTGTAAAAGGTATTTTTATTTCTTCATCTAATCATAATAACTTGGCTTACCTAAGTTTACTCACTATAGGTAATTTAGTAGTAGATGATTCGCTTCCTTCAAAGAAGCTATAACCACGCAAATCTTTTTATAATTTACAATATCAGTGATTTGAAAGTAATCAAGCTCATTTTAGTTTCCAGGGAATATCAATGCAATTTTGTCGCTTATTAGTAACTCTTGCAAGAACGAACAGCAAATCTGATAATCTGTTTAGGTACACGAGAATATCCTGATTTATTTTTTGTTCGTTAGATAGTGCAACTGTAGATCTTTCAGCACGTCTTATGACGGTTCTACAAATATGGAGTAAGGAGGATTCAGTGGTACCACCAGGAAGAATGAAATAACTTATTGGCGCTAGGTCGGATTCAAGTTTGTCAATATAACTCTCTATATTAGTTATCATTTCTTTTTTGACTAGCATCTTATCATCCTTCATATTTTTGGGATTAGCCAACTCTGCTCCTATCACGAACAAGTCATGCTGAATGTCTAGGAGTATTCTTTCTAGATCATTAAAAATTGAATTCCCCTTGAAGTGTGATATTATCAATCCTATATGGGAATTTGCCTCATCAACATCTCCATATGCAATTATTCTTAAATCAGATTTCAAGGTCCTGGAACCATCGGTCAATCCAGTGTCTCCCTTATCGCCGGTTTTAGTGTATATTTTCAAGATTGAAATACTATATTTGCTGATTCCATAAATTTTTTTATGTGAAACTCAAATAATCATGATTACTAAATCCTTCAGACAACTGTGATTCTATTTCCTGTGATAAAACTAAGTGCGCCAGTTAAGAAAATTAGTAAGAATGAGCCTCTATTTTGTGCTCTTTGAGATATTTCTTCTTCTTGAATCTCTCATTACACTTCTCACATTTGAAAGGCTTTTCAAATTCTATAAGGAACCTTTTTCGCCTTTCCTCAGGAGTTTCCACGACCATCTTTAAATCTGTATTATCCATCGTAATTAATTTTTAAAACTGATTATGGTTTATTTACATTAAGGAAGATAGTACTTAGATAAAACTAGTTAAAATAATTAGTTCTAATTTTATAGGTTCTCCCTCTATGATGCATGCAAGTTCAAAAGCACAAGAGGATGAAGTTTCGGGAACACCAATTTTGTTTAGATTATCATTCAACTGGGGATAATAAAATCGCTAAATGGAATCAGCTTGATAATGCGTTATTATTCCCTAATCTCCTCATTTTCTATTTTTTGTAAAATGCTTTTATCGTTAAAGTAAAAATTCATAAAGCATTTATGGCAAAAATAATTAAGAGTCAGCAAGTTTGAGTTGTCCCGATTTTTTAGCCTAGAGCGTAAAATTATAACTTGTATTCTCGTGCTTTCAACAATTCTTATCATTTCAACAAATATTCTAAGAGATTATGACCAATCCCTTTTCGCTGCTCCTAGTAAGGATGAATCAGGGAAAGGAAAAGGTAACGAAGGAAATGACGATAAGAAGGGGCGAGACAATGGTAAAGGAAATGACGATAAGAAGGGAAATGAGCCGAGAGAAGAGCCGAGAGAAGAGCCGAGAGAAGAGCCGAGAGACCAAGATGAAGATGAAGATAAGGTTGAACAAGACGTAAATGTAAATTTTAACTACGGTTTTGAGGACGAAGGGAATAATGAACGCAAGAACTTTAATTTTGTTGCAGCAGGTGATTTTGGATGTTCAAAAAATACCAAAAATATCATCAGTCATATGATGGATAGGAGACCCGAGTTGGTGCTACCTCTTGGAGATCTTTCCGTTGATAACACTGCGACTTGCTGGCTAGATCTAATATCTCCATTCTATGATAAGTTGCAAATAACATTTGGTTATCATGATGTGAAAAACGGTGAATCAAAATTAAATCAATACAAAAAAGCCTTCAATCTTGATGATCTTTATTATTCCTTTGATTATAGACATGTACATTTTATCGTTATGTCCACTTTATCCGACTTTAATGTTACTTCTGACCAGTATAAGTTTATTGAGAATGATTTGAAAACCGCATCTGAAAACGAAGATATTGATTGGATAGTAGTAACCAGTTATGGACCTTTTTACACATCACCTTCAGCACATCCAGCGAAAAACGACATAAGGAACATCTACCATCCTCTGTTTGATAGATATGGTGTTGATTTAGTATTACAGGGACACAATCACAACTATCAGAGAACATATCCAATCACATTTAATGCTAATAAGGGGTCAAACCCCACTGTAACAAATGCATTTACCACGGGATATAATGGTAATACTGATGGCATAATATACGCAGTTGTTGGGACAGCTGGAGAAGGTTTCCATCCACTTGAAGGTCGACAATCTTATATGGCCACACAGATCGAAGGTAAGTTTGGATTTCTGGATGTAGAAATTAGTAACGGCAATCCTCATACTAACATGACTGGAACCTTTTATGATAACACGGATAACAATATACAGGACTATTTTACGATTGAAAAAGAAATCAGAAATAATGTAACAGAGTAGTAACCTTGTAGGACAAGATGAGGATGCTTCTCACAAATTTCTGGCTAAGGACAGTCGGCTTACACAAACTTGAAAAAAAATCCAATCTAAGATCCGTAATTCACTGGGCAATTTATCAAAGTCAAATACTGAATCAGGTTTGCCTAGATAAATAAGTCTAACTTCCAAAATTCCACAGCGAGAAGAACACTTAGCCAAAGTCTTTTTGCAAATTATTGTACAAGTTAAAGGTCGTCAATGGGATATTCAAATTTAGTCGATAAGGAAAGGGGAAGTCAATAATTCTATTTTTCATATGCCTGAAAGAAAAAATCCCCGAATGTAATTCCATAAATCAATCTATTGATGTATATATTGCGGTTGGTCAACGAAGATAGTACTAGATTTTTGTGGGATTCCACAACTTTCTATATGTTGTTGATTTCAAGACAAGATTAGATTATATATAATTCGCACAGAAGTTTAGCTGTGCCGTCGTAGCTCAGCCTGGGAGAGCACTCGACCAGTAATGGGGTGAAGCTGAAGACCGAGCTGTCGTGAGCTCAAATCTCACCGACGGCATATACTTCTCCACGTCACAATCATGATGACAAGATATTGACCAGGGGATAGTTCCGTGAAATCTGATTAATCCATCAATTATTGACAAATAAATGAAAACAAAGTAGAACTAGTCAGGTCGCATATTTAACAAATCTTTTTTCATTTTTAGAAATTCTTCATCACTCAGAACTCCCTTTTCCTAAGATTGGCCAACTTAAGTAATTCATCGGCAACCGATTCTTTGACTTCTACCAATCTCTTTTGTGATTCAATTCTGATTTTATCCATCGAATTCTTCACATATTGAACTATTTGTTCTGTCCCTTTTTTTGAAATAGCTTCGATTTCGTCGGCAAATCCTGGGCCCTTATTTTGATCTTGGATGAAAAAAACTCCTCTTTCCAATTCTATTGATGTTATCTTGTCATAGGATACAGATACAATATTTTCCCTTACACCAAGTAATGATGGGTTTCTGATTACAATTCTCTTATTGGTAACAAATATTGTATAAGGGGTTGTAAATGACCCACCCGGTCTGTGCTTTGATTGTCTGGCAATAAATTGGACTTGTTCGCCCTTATCTAGTCTGTGTCTGATCTTTTTTACTTGTTCAAATTCTTTATCCATAAAGTCGCTCGAATCATAAAGTCCTTCAAAATCATTATCGTGGTTCAATGCGGGATAGATTTATGACCAACTATTAAGGATTCATTCAAAAAATTGGTATTATTATATCATTTTCACGTTAATATGCAGCTACTGAAAGAGTTTGGTTGTTTTTGATGAATTTTTAGTATTATCTCCTAAATTTCACTACAATTTTCAAAAACTAATCAATCTACTCATATTAGAACAAAATCGTTATTATGTGTCTGTGTTTAAGAAACATGAGGATGGCCAATCCACTAATAATAGCATTAAAGCGAATCTTTTGTAATCATGAAAATACATTTTCATTCAGAAAATATAACGACTTTGATTTTTATGAGTATGATAAATGTGTTAACTGTGAAAAAATTTTGAGATATATCCGGGGATTCGACGAAAGCATTAGAGGGTGATAGTTTTCTATATCAATCTTCAAATTCTAATTATCCTATGGTGGGTAGGAGCGATAGTAGCGGGATTATCACTCCTAATACCACAGTATACGTACTTTCTCATAGGGGGATCTCTTGGATGGATAACTGTTGTTATAGCCTCTGGTCTAATAATCTACGCAATAAAAAGAAATGATAAAGAAAGTCAGAGGAATATGTCGTCTAATCTTAGCTAATTTCCTTTCCGCCTTGTTCGTCTATTACTACAAGAGTGACAGTAGACGTTATACCAGGTATTTTTCTTATTTTGCTGGTAATTGTATGATTCATTGTTTCAGTATTGTCTGACTTTACTTTGACGAATACATCATGTACTCCATAGGTTCCGCGCACTTCCTTTACATCAGAGAGTTTTGAAATTTCATCTATTATTCTTTCTTCAGAGCCCAATGTACAATTCACGAGTATATATGCAGTAGACAATAATGATTCTAGAAATTTAGTGTATTTTAGTCTTTTCTATAAAGTGTAGTTCCTAAATTACAAATTATCTTTATTGTTTTAAAGTATAAAGTTTGTAAAGCTCTCCAGTACGTTTACTCACGTAATTCCATTCTCTTGCACTATAATTCACTCTAACAAATTTTTGTCGCAATTCTGGATGCAACCTAACATACACATCATCTCCTATTGTGATATTGTTTGACTTGGTTAGGGAAGTCATCTTTGCTGAAACACTCATACAATAACTTAAGATATCGAGAGGTGAATTTTGATCATGACCGTACTGCACAATAATATTTTCGCCTTCATCAATTCCTATTTTGGCACTTAGGTCGGGATAATCATATTGATTTAGAATTGGGTTTAATCCATTTTTTATGATTGTAAGCATAGAGATTCCACATCTGACCGCCCTATCACATACCACAAATTTATTAGATAATGAAGGGAAAAATGCAATAACTGCATCGCCTACATATTTTAGTACAAATCCTCCATACCTATAGACTGTGGATGACATTTCATATGTAAATGCACGGATTATTGTTACCAACTTATCTACCGGAATCGTCATCGACAGATTAGTAGATCCTACCAAGTCTACGTATAATATGACCAGTGGAATCTTGGAATTAACATGATTTTTGAGGAAATTCTGTCCGGGTTCGATGTTTGAGTCGTACTGATATCTCCTTTTAAGTGCCTTCCATATCCTGTTTTGTGTCAGCTTAATTTGGGTGTCTGTGTCATAAATAACTTCAGATTCCACACGACCCTTCTTTTCATCTGTAATCATAGAAATAAAAGGCGATCTCTTGGGCACGCTTTGGGTTTTTGTTTCATCAGCTTCCTTATTATCCCTAGTCATATGCACCGGCTAACCGATAGTCTAGATAGTTCTCAACTAATAATAAGATATTGAACAAATGATAATTACCAAAATTCAAATAATCAGGCAGGAAACTGCTTTTCAAACACATAACCAAAAAGGAAGGAAACATTGAGCAGGCAACAAGTGGTATGTGTGAAGAAAGACTAATTAGGACTAAAGTTTATCTTGATTAAGGATACCTATTTTTTATGAGAATTCCAAATAAAGTTGAAGATGATTTTGCCAAGAAATTAAATGAATACTTTGTTGTAATTGAGGACGCTTATTTACAAAGCATGAAACCCGCTTTAACTACAACGGAAGTTAATGTAATGCTCCAAGATGGGTCTGTTACAAAATCGATGACCTTCGACCCCCAATCAGTTACCGGATTTTATCGGTCCTTTCTCAAAGACCTGAAAAACTGGGAAGTAGGAAATATTCAGGAGACAACGGGCGAGTTAAATCGAATCTATTGTCAAATTTCTACTGATCTTGATATCTATGTTATCAAGGGATTTTTTGGAATACAATATAATATTTTACCATACTATAAACCAGATAAACAAGTAATACAGATACAAAAGGAATTAATCGATCTTTCTGCTAATAACTCCTCACAATTAGAATCAGTAGCAAATATTGGTAACAGCACAATAAAACAAGAGCTAAAGAATATGGAATTGGATGATTTAAAGTTTGAAGACTTGTTTGAAACATTACTAGAAAATCATGACTTAATGAGCAAGTTAGAAGACAAAATAAAAAACGTTGAGAAATTATATCCAGAATTGGAAGGAGCTGAAAAAAAGAATACATCTTTGATTTATGAACTTGAAAATTTGATAATGAAGGTCTATCAGGTTACTCCAATTTTAATAGATTATAATAGACTTATGCAGGGTGAAGAAGGCATAATAGTCTATTTTGATATAGAACCCAAGGTTGATGCAAAAGCAAAAAAAAGTCCAAACAAAACAGTTAATTTCTCGCGTATGACAGATCCCACAAAGCAAAGAATTGGTGAACTTTTTAAAGAAATAAGCACAGCATTAAACAACCAAAGATAATTGATACAATTTGTAACGAAATAAAACAAAATTCATAACGTTGGTTGAATAAGGGTTATTTGGTTGAACAATCTTAGCAAGATGTATTTGAAGGGTAAAATTCCTTCGGTAGACGACATAATCAGGGCTCAGAAATTGATGGACAAGGCACATGTAAAAAGGACGCCGTTATTAAAGTCAAACACATTTTCAAAATCTGCACGCACTAGTATCTTTTTGAAATATGAATCCTTTCAAAAAACCGGATCTTTCAAAGTTAGAGGAGCATATTCAAAAATTAACTCACTCACTGATGAGCAATGCAAAGCGGGGGTTATCGCAGCGTCAGCAGGCAATCATGCACAAGGTGTTGCTTATGCTGCTCTGAAGAGAAATATTAAATGCAGTATTGTTATGCCAAAAAATGCATCTCCTGCAAAGGTCGCAGCCACGCGTTCTTACGGTGCGAATGTAATTCTCTCAGGGGACACTTATGATGAATCTTGGAAAACAGCCGATTTGTTAGCAAGGGAGAGTGGGTATTCTATAATTCACGCGTTTGATGACCCTGTAGTCATTGCAGGTCAGGGTACTATTGGTTTGGAATTAATGGAAGATTTGAAAGATATTGATACTGTTTATTTACCACTCGGTGGCGGTGGACTTGCCTCAGGAGTATCTATAGCAATTAAAGCTAAAAGACCTAATGT
>JAICQW010000258.1 GCA_025937665.1 Nitrososphaeraceae archaeon
AATAATTTGTTTTCCGCTAACATTATTTACTGTAAGTAATCTCGATTCTACCAGGTAACATCCTTCAATGAGATCCAAGATAAGGGGCGTTTCAAAATCGATTCCTTTTGGCTTATAGATCCCAAGGGGTTTTCCATAATATCCGAGAGAAAAAATGGACCTGGAATCTTCAATGTCCCATATGATTATTCTGCTCTCTACGAGAGTACCAGAAAAAGGACCCATTACATACTCAGGGCAAGTATTGTGAGAGAATCCGATGCAGCCTGACATTTGTCTGCCATTCCCTCAATTCCTTCTACTGCGTCTTTTACCAAAAGCAGATCCTTTGTATTTGGAATTTCATTTAGAGCCTTTATTACCACTTTTCTATATGAATTGTCTACCTTTCTTTCAATATTCTGGACTTCTTGTGCAAGCTCGATTGTGCTGGATGGATTGATGCTCAGTGCTCGGGCCATTTCATTTAGCTTGAAAATGGACTCTACAACCATATTAATTAGTTCACTTATGTCTTCATCGAATTTGCCTTTTTTTAGAGTGGTAATCTTGATGTTCGAAAGCCTGAAGGCTATCCCCGTAATATATCCTGCTATATCGTCAATAATATAGGCCGTTCTAAGAACATCTTCTCTGTACACCATAAGGCTTCCAGTATCAGAGATTTCCCTGGTCATCTTTCTTCTGAGGTTCTCTACCTCTTCACCAGCATTTTTCATCCTATCAAGCGACAATTCTGTCTCTTTATTTGTACCCTTTATTATGGAATCAGTTAATGAGGACAAGTCTCTGGCTGCATTTAAAACATGAGTAATCTCATCGTGCAAAACGGCCAAGGTCTTTCTCTTAGCCTGAACTTCTAACTCCCCGTTGTACATATACACATTAGAAACGTTCAGACATTTTTAATCCTTTTCAAATCTTTCAAACAATAATTTAGTGACGAAAATAAGGTTGTGATAATACTCTAGAGTATTGCTACGATGTTAGTTTGTCCTGTTAGCCCAGGTTACAACAGTAAAGGTACTTACTGCAGACCCAATCATTCCAGCTATCAATGCCCCTATAACAGCCTGATCGATAAATTTAGGCATTGATGTAGTAAACCAATCTGCAATTCCGGGTAGCGAGAGATATCCTGCGAAACCAACTCCAAAGCCTATCAGCCAGAAAATAAAAACTGCAAATCCTCTAGACAATTTCTTTCATCTCCGTACAATTTATTTCTACTAATGTAATGGGCCTTAGGTAGTTCATGAGCAAATTCTGTAGAAAATGTATTAAATCGCGAATGTCAAAAAATGTGAATTTTGTACATCATTGATTTAATACAAATATTGAATATCTGAAAAACTTGAGAATATGGTGCCAGGTTCAAACTTATTTAACCGGATATTTTAGATACTAAAGTAATTGAGACTGATATTGTTAGGTTTTGGTGTTGTTGGTCAGAGCTTTGTCAAACTATTGCTTTCACATTCGACAGATCTCTATAATGAGTATGGCATAAAACCCAAAGTTGTAGCATGCGCTGACAATGGAGGAATAGTTACCTGTGATCAGGGCTTAGATTTGGACAGACTCTTAAATGTCAAAAAGAAAAAGAAATCTATTATCCATTATGGGGCGAAAGGAAACCGTTCTGAAATACTTGATGTAATTGAAAATATTGATGCAGAGGTTGTCATCGAGCTAACACCAACCAACATTGTCGACGGAGAACCTGGAAAAAATCATATTATATCCGCAATGAAATCTGGCAAAAATGTCATTACGGTAAATAAAGGTCCACTTGCACTGGAATTTCCCTCATTGATGGAGCTTGCCGAATATAATAGAATTGCCTTTAAATTTAGTGGAACCGTAGGAGGAGGAACGCCTATACTGGAATTTGCTAAAAGGTGTTTAAAAGGAGACAGAATAATCTCATTTGAGGGAATACTTAACGGTACAACAAACTATATCCTGAGCAAGATGTACGAGGGCCTAAATTTTTCCGAAGCTCTCCTAGATGCTTCTGAAAAAGGATATGCCGAAAAGGATCCAACGCTTGATGTCGATGGCTTCGACGCAGTTGCCAAATTGGTGATAGCATCAAATTTCGTAATGAATATGAAATCAACAATGAAGGATGTTAGCAGGGAAGGTATCAGAGATGTAAAACCCTCCCAAGTTCTCACTGAACGAAAAAATGGTAATGCGATAAAGCTGATTGCAAGCTGCGACGGAAAAAATTTGGTCGTTAAACCAAAACCAGTTTCTATGAAAGATCCTATCTGTGTGGATGGTATTCTGAATGCTATTACATTTACATGTCAGCACTCCGGTCAGCAAACAATAATAGGTAAGGGTGCAGGCGGCATGGAAACTGCAAGTGCAATATTGAGGGATTTAATAGACATCAGGAGCACAATAAGATCTTGATTGAAAATATGAAATTTGTCAGTATTATTAGA
>JAICQW010000267.1 GCA_025937665.1 Nitrososphaeraceae archaeon
AATAATTGGGATAATCCTTAACAATGTTTCAGGGCCTAAACATGAAAAATATCTGATAGAAGCATGCAGGAATTCATTAAACGTTCCTATATTAGGAATAGTGAAAAGAGACAAAGACTTGAAAATGGATGAACGTCATCTCGGTTTGATACCTTCCGATGAATTAGAACCATCAAAAAGAAATAAAATAGTGAGATTGGCAAATAAAGTCTCAGAGGAAATTTACTACGACAAAATTATTTCGTTAATTAATCTAAGAAAATCAAAGCTGACCAAACCAATTAGTGATAATAGTAAAGTTACAAAACTTGTTAAAATCGCAGTAGCACTTGATAACTCTTTTAATTTTTACTACAATGAGAATTTGAATATCTTGAGGAATCTTGGGGCAGAGATCACATATTTTAGTCCTATCAGTGATAACTGTATTCCTGATGGCATTTCTGGAATAGTCTTGGGCGGTGGGTTTCCTGAAGTAATGGCAGATAAACTAAATTCAAATCAATCAATGCTAAAATCAATAAAAAAGGCCGCTGAACAAGGAATTCCAATATACGGCGAGTGTGGAGGGCTTATGTATCTCACCAAATCAATTACTGGATACAAAGATTCAAAGAAAGTGTTTCGAATGGTAGGAATAGTTGATGCAACAACGAAAATGACAGGGCGCCTTACCCTAAATTATACAAATGCGGATATGAATCCAACTACTTATGGGAATATAAAAAATATACGAGGTCATGAATTCCACTACTCTAAAATTGAAGATTTGCCATCAGACTCCAAATTTGTATATTCCATGAAACGAGGGATTGGTATGGATGGGGGTAAACATGATGGTATTTTGACTCATAATAGCATCGCATCCTATATGCACCTGCATTTCTACGACAACCGATTTCCAAAAATGTGGATAAAAAAATGTATTGAATTTCAGAGGAAATAGGCTGATATTAATAACCAAAATATATTTCGGACTAGAAAATCTATTTAATTTTATTGTTCCCTTGGCCAATTGTAAGCATCTTCTGTTTACCTTCCATGGTCTCTAATATTCCTCGACCATCATAAACTGGAATGTTGCCAAAAAACGACTTTCCTAATTTCTTGTATTCCTGATGATCTGTTGACAAAATTATGAGACCGGAATTTCTAATTGCTCTTTTTAGATCGGAGGTCAAGGTTACATTTTGGAAATTTGATAAACTTGGATCGTCACTAACAAGGGGATCATGAACAATAATATTCTTTGCTCCAAACTTCTCCAGCTCTTTTATTATCGAGTAAGTGGGTGATAATCGAGTATCTGAAACATCCCCCCTAAAGGCCAGTCCCAATATAGTTATTGTAGATTTGGGAAGTTCTGAGAATTTTACTAATCTGATTGCCTGTCTTACGCAATAAGCAGGCATACCGTCGTTGATTGCTCTACTTATGTTCGTTACTTCACATAGGACATTAATTTTTTTAGCAACATCAAGTACAAATTGCGGGTATACGGGTATACAAGCACCTCCAACCCCGATCCCAGGCTTGTGAATATGACAGTATGGTTGAGAATTTGCTGCTTGCCTTGCCTGCCAAAAATCAATTCCAGCAGCTTCACAAAATTTTGCCAACTCATTGGCCAAGGCAATATTTACGTCTCTATACACTCCTTCAAATAATTTTTCAGCTTCAGCAGTTCTAATACTGTCTAACAGTAATACTCCCTTTTTGAAAATGTGTGAATAAATCGTATATGCTATCTCTTTACTTTTTGGACCTACGGCTGATAATATTGCTGGATAATTTTCTTCAATATCTTTAACCGCACGTCCTTCATAAATTCTTTCAGGATTATATATCATGCAAAAATCCCTTGTAAGACGAAGTCGACTTTCCTTTTCAATTATAGGTATTACAACATCTTCAGTAGTTCCGGGAGGAACGCTCGGATTAAGTGATACAACATCATTTTTTTTCAGTCCCTTTCCAATCATCATAGCTACCTCCGATACTGCTGAAAGATCAGCTGATAAATCCTGGTCCTGTGATAAAACTGGTACACAAATCATTTTAAAATAAGCGTCTTCTGATGCCTTGATTGGATCATCGTAGAGTTTGAATCGTCCTGAATCAATACCACGCTTAAATGCCTCGTTTACGTGAGGTTCTGGAATTGTAGTCCTGCCCTTTCTTGCCTGGGCCAAAACTTTGTTGGATTTATCAACACCTATGACATGGCCACCTGCTCTAAGCCAGACGGCCGCCAAAGGTGCACCTACATGACCCAGACCATAAATTGCAATTTTGAGCTTACCACTCTTTATTTTTTTTATTATCTCTGCATTCTTCTTTA
>JAICQW010000142.1 GCA_025937665.1 Nitrososphaeraceae archaeon
AAATAACACTGATTTAAGCTACGAAATGCCAAGACACCTTAATTGGAACACCGTCAAGAAAATATATGACATTCAACCAAGAAATTATGAAGAATTTGTTACTATCGACGGAGTTGGACCATCCCTTATAAGGGCGCTTGCTCTTATTTCCCAGTTAATTTACGGTTCGAAAACTTCTTGGGAAGATCCAGTACAATTTAGTTTTGCACATGGAGGTAAGGATGGCGTTCCTTTCCCAATTAATAGAAATACGTTTGACAGGTCAATCAGGTTCTTAAGAGAGGCAATTGAAGGAGGAGAAATAACTAAGCAAGAAAAAAGAACAGCACTAAAGAGGTTATCCTCAAATCTAGAAATAATTCTCCCTGGATATGCTCTATGAAATTAGGATAATTTTGAAAATAATTAACGAACCGACAATCTCATTCAGAACATTCAATATTTAAGTCCGAGATATTCTCTATGAGATAATTAGATTGTCCTGTTACGAGAAGTTCCTAAAAATAAAGAGCATTGTATTTCTTTGGTTTAGAGCAATAAGAATAAAATTCATCCTGGCATCAATCATAGCAGTTAGTAATGGAATTGCCATTAGTTATTGGAAGACTGGAGCTCTTGATCCTGGATATGCGTTACTAACTTATTTTGGAATAATGTGTTTGCATATTAGTGTTGATTTGCTAAATGACTATTCTGACTTTAAGAGGGGAATTGACACCAATACAAAAAGAACGAGGTATAGTGGTGGGACCGGGGTTATACCTGAAAATCTCATTAATCCTAGGCTTATTTATTGTGTAGGGATTGTATTCTTGATTTTGGGGGGTTTAACAGGATTGTATTTTGCTACCATAAAAGGGATTGTCATATTAATGCTATTATCTTTTGCAATTATTTCAATATATTTTTACTCTACAGATATAGTAAATGCCGGCTTAGGAGAACTTTTTGTGGCAATCAAAGGTTGCATGATAGTAATGGGGTCTTATTATATCCAAAGCGATACGATTGATTTAACTTCGGTCTTCGTTGGAATCATTATTGGACTTTTGTCAGCTGTCGTGCTATTAGTAACATCATTTCCTGATTATGAGGCCGACAAAAAAAGTGGCAGGCGTACTTTGGTTATTCTCTCTGGTAAACAGAACTCGGTCAAAATTTTTGCAGGTCTGATAGTTGTAACATCTGGAATGATTATAGGGGGCGCTATTTTCAATGTAATCCCATTATTCTCAACTATTGGTCTATTGTCGATACCATTTGCAGTCAAGGCAATTTACAAGTTGAAGCGATTTAATGAACCTTCTCAGCTAGTCTCAAGTATGGCAAACTCAATAATTTATTCTAGGATATGTGGATTACTATTAGCAATAAGCTTTATTGTGTGAGAATGAAATATGTTCTGGATATTATCTGGACAAAATGGTCATGATATCGTTAAAGGAACAACATTTCCTTCTATGAGTGGTAAAATTGACAACAGCCAATGAATCTGACTTTAAAACTGAGCTTGAAAAGTTGTTAAAGACTAATAGACTTGGGAAATCGATACATGCTTTTGATGAGCAGGATTCAACACAAGATTATGCTAATTCTTTACCAAACATAGAATCAGTACACGGTACTATAGTCATTGCAAGAAAGCAAAAAAGGGGCAAAGGGAGAATGGGTAGAAGTTGGATTTCTCCGGAGGGTGGTTTATGGATGTCAATTATTTTTAGACCTGAATTTAGCGCAAATAACATAATATTTACACAGTTCATGGGTGCTCTAGCAGTTGCTGAAGCCATAATGGAAATTACCGATATTAGATGTACTTTGAAGTGGCCAAATGATGTCATGATAAATGAAAAAAAAGTTTGTGGAATACTAGTGGATGTAAACCTAGAAAGTAAGGATAAGGTAATTGTAATGGGTGTAGGATTAAATGCAAATATTGAATCCTCTTCGGTTAATGATATTTTGACAGACAATTCTATTAAAGCCACATCCCTCAAAAAAGAATATGGTAATGATGTTGATCTACTTCACTTGACAAAAGCAATCATTGATAGAGTTGAATATTATTATTACGATCTGCTCAGTACCGGTAAAACATTGGAGATGATAGATTTGTGGAAAAAGAATTCTGACATTATTGGGAAAAAAGGTATAGTATACGATAGGGATGATAACGTTGTGGGAAAAGTTATTGATCTCGATAAAGATGGCTCTTTGTTAATGAAGTTAGAAGATTCATCAATAAAGAAAGTAACGTTCTATACGAATGTCTCCTTTAGTTAATGTGGATTTATTGAACAATGTTACAGGCAGTATGATAAATATATCCAAGTCAAATGTCAGAAAACTTTTATTGTAATTAAGAACAATAGGACGTTCCTTGTCCTCTAACCTTCTCAAGGCAGTAAATGATATCCTAAATTGAATAACAGCTAGGATCTGATTATTCTATACCTCGGTATTCTGAAGGGTTATCTCTTTTCCTTGATCAAGGTCTTTGACAAATTTTTCGCAATGGCAGGCATCAATCTCTGCTATTCGATAGACACATCTTCGCTTCTTATGCATGTCCATCCAGTGCCAACTTACATCATGACCACAGATACAATTAGTCATTTTATAGAAAATCTAAAAAGTGTATCTTATTCATCTTTGTCAATTATGTTAGTCTTTTTGATATATTATTATCAATTTTTGCGCTTTGTCTCACCAATCCCTAGATCCATCAGAGAAACGCCAAACAGCAAGTTTTAGAATTAATTTAAACTATTTCTATAGGATACATAGTCTAAGTAAAATAGACACAGCGAGTTGGCAAGAACAATGGTTCCTCCTCCCAGAACTGGCAGCGGATCAATGAAGATTCTGAAATTAAGATTTCCAAAGAGCACTACCTACAATAGACCAATCATTAATGTCGTTCACATACTAAAGCAGGTCTGTAAGCAATGCGAGAAACAAATACCTGCATTTGCATTGGAACCCATTCGGAAGACAACTCAAGAGCTGGATGTTATCTTTCGACAGAGGCGTAAGGGATTGGTCTTGAGCCAGAGGAAGAACCTCATTGTAATCCATGAAGACAGGATACGGACCTTTGGAAACAGGTATACAGTGGAAAGCGATCTCGATGGCTCCAGTATTAGTGTTACCGTCACAGGATCTCGCAGATTGCACGATTTGTTCATTGATGTTTGCAAGAGCGGGAATGTCATTGTGAGTTACAAAGGTCAGACAAAGAAAGGTCCCGATGGAAAACCGAGTGTGGACGAGTTACAACTTTCCATAATTCCATTAAATGAAATAGACAGCATTTACATGTACTATTACACGATTCGTGAGGATCATTTGAAAAAAGTAGAATCGGAGACCTTGAGAAAAATGGAACTCAAGATTTGCCCACTCACGCTTTCTCCAGAGCCCAATGTAATCAGTGAGGGCAAAGTTTGTAAGATAACGGCAAGGGAATTCAAAGAGATGTTTGGAGTCAAATTGCTAAAGGAGACCGTGAATGCAGATATTCGGAACACAAAGTATCTGAAAAATATCAATAATTCATACCGCAGATTGCGTTCATATCTCGATGGCTACTGTTCCTATGACGAAGGACTCAAAAGTGGAGACCTTCGCCACGTTTCAAAGAAGTCGTTATTGGGCAAGATCCTGAGTCAATTTCACGCTGGCAAAATGCACCTGCCCCGGGTTGTAATTGTCCGAATAAACAAGCAGGTCGGAAACGGATTGGTAGCTGGACAATACATCGCACCTGGGACGATAATAGGAGAATATGGTGGAGCGATTGTAAAGGTGAGTCCAATAGGTACACGTGAGAGCATGGATAACACATATTTTGCCCCATATTGTGCAGGCGAACTTCCCAGTAGCGAGATGTTTGTCATAGATGCAAAAAAGGCTGGAAATCCTACCAGGTTTATTAATCATTCATATGAGAATTCAAATGCTGTATGGGTGCATGTCTTTGATGGGGAAAAATTTCGTTTAATAGTTGTGGCTACAAAAGCCATCCGGAACGGCAAACAGATTCTTTTAAAGTATCGTCTCAGTTACTGGTTAAATCCACGCATCCGAAACCCTGTCCCTACTTCCTAATTCTGCTAGACTGAGATAACTGACTTAGTGGCATTCAATAGATCTTTGAAAATTGGTTTTTCTCCCTTGGGCAGCGTTATAGCAAGTTTAAAGAATTAATTTAAACTATTTCTATAGGATACATAGTATAAACTAAGCTAGAATAATCTTTAGCGCTAATTTATCTATTAGAAGTTTATTAGTATTTATTGTAATTTATTGCTAGGCGCGACTTTTTCAAGAAATAATGTCATTATTCTTCTTGTGATAGCAATAATAGGTATTGGACTATCAATACTTTCGTATCAGTATTCCTCCTTCACAGCAAATGAAATTGCAAATATCTCGTCTCAAGATGTAAGGTCAAATGCAAGAATCGAGGTTTACCAATTATCACGTATTCTAGTAAGAAGTATGGAATCAATTTCTAATAACCTGCAGGGATTGAGCAATTCCATATCATTGTTAGATATTGAAAATGACAATATTCAAAGGTTATTTGATTCAGCACAATCGTCAACTAAGGATTTGACAAATGGATATTATATGTTTGATATGAATGGTGAGATTATTTCCAAAACTAGTAACAAATCTATTGAAGCAAGTTATTTTGGCATCCCAGCAAATTCATCAGATATCTTTCTACCCCCAAAGACGCGCAATACAACGTATTATAGTAGCATCATTGATGTTAATAACCAGTTTCCATTACTCTTCATTTCATATCCAGTTATAAAAAATAACATTACAATTAACAACAGTACATCCCAATCCAACACATCAAATTTTAAAGGAATAGTATTTACTACAATTGATTTATCCAAACTTGGAGAATTCTTGCAGAAAGAACTGTCCCCTGAATTTGCAAGCAATGTTGGTTTAATAGATAAGAACGGTGTAATTTTGTATTCCCAAAATAGGAACGTAGTGGGGAAGAATTACCTCACACCAGAATTTCAGGATCTTATTC
>JAICQW010000013.1 GCA_025937665.1 Nitrososphaeraceae archaeon
CATTTTTTGTGGTAATGATTATTTTTGCATTTGTTCTGGAAGCTTCTTCTGGTGAAAGAGAAGAGAACCTAATGTTCATAGATTTTAAAGTGGATACGATTTTATAATACGGTCTACCTTCGACAGTTGCTACCACTATTTGATTTGAATCCAGCTCTACCGCTAAGGGCTTTCCATTCAACTATTCTGATTTATAATTATTATTAAATGTAACATATAAAGTATTTAATTAATTAGAAAATCTAAAAGTGAATCCTAATTCTCAGATCCATGTCTATCTATTTCCCTTTGATAACTGATTTACCTCCAATGTCGGAGTCCTCGGATTACCATCCTTTCATGGAATTATGACAGGATGGATTTCTACATAATCCTTTTTCGATCCAGGACTCACACCTGCGGCATACAGTTAAGGAAATGAGAACTTATCAAGAGCAATAGATATGGTAGAAAAAATAGTGGGTATTATAATTTAAAATTTTATTTATTCTCTATCTCGAATTCCTTTACGGTGAAACCTAGTTCTTCGGCTTTTCTACTAAGTTCAGATACTTTTTCCTTTACTTTTGTTTCGTCTGTTTCGCTTGTAATTAGTTCTAATTCAACTTCCATGCAGTAATAACCGCATTAACTTTATTATATTTTGTTGAGCACAATATTTTAAGAATTACACCATTACCACAATTGATCCTGGTGGGCCGTCCTGTAGACTTCTTGTCATGGCTCATCAGGTTATAGTTCTCTTGGAGAGACTAGAAAAAAATTTTTTATGACGTTTTTACCAATATACTTATACGTCTCACAGCCCTGATGGGAGGACAACTTGCGCTCACTAGCATGGTTGTATCATTTCATCCTCCCATCAGTTTTGCGTTCCTTATTGAGATACCAAAGATTTGCGATGAAGTGTTAAATAACATATTGCGGAATGAAATGCTATGGGAGAAAAATCCAAGAAGGTAAAAAGGGGAGTCAAAAAGGCAGGTAAGAAAGTTGAAGAGTCCCGAAAGAAAGATGAAAGGGAAATAAGAGAGGAAGAAAAGGAACTACAGTGAGTATACCACAGTCAAAATCGTGACATTTTGAGAACGTTGTATTAAATAAAAAAACTAAAACAAGTGGGCAAATGGGTATAAATCCGGCGCGGAAGAAATTAGGCCATTAGATATTCTTAGCTCATTATTCGTATATTTTGATATTTATAAAAACTAGATAAGATTATTAGAACAATCTTAAATAGTTTATTGCTCTTAGTCGCTTATTAGCAACTGGTGGGCAAAGGTTCGTATTTGTTCATCACTAATTCGGCTTTGACCCATCAGTTGCTACACAATCTATTCTTAATTAGATTTTCGGTAATAGAATTGTGACTACATTGTTTATTGCCCTCTAGACATTTCTCTTCTCCCTTCGCCAAGTGGAAGGTTTGTGATTTGCATGCCGAACATAGTCAGACCAACCAATAGTAAAGTAAATTTTTATATCGTTTTTAACTATAAATAATTTAGCGGATTTCATTGATGGGAGGATTCTCTAGTCTAGTCCCAAAAGGTTGTGTCCTTCTTGTCCTCTCATCAGATAATTGTTAGTAAGAATTTGCCAAAACATTGATATCCTTTACATTAAGGAAGGATCCAAACATGGCCTGGTACAAAGAGGATTTGTTATTGGTATAGTTTTGAAACTGTAAGTGATGGCAAGCATGCACCATCTCCAGTACGCCTCTTTTACCCAAGCCCTTAACTTTTTTATAATTTGTTGGGGAATTAATATTACGCAAATGAAGAACTCAAACTGCGTGGGCCAACAATATTCTACCGCTACCATTCAGGGCCTACACAGTTTTCGATAAATTTAATGGGTTTAATATCGTAACAAAATAGCGAAAGTACAAGTTGCCGTTTTCCTATTATGGCCAATATAGAAAATAATTTTATGAAAAAAAAGAGATTAGGGTAGTGTCGGCCCAAAAACATTTGTTGTCGTTAATGGAGGCGCAAAAGCAATTGCTTCCGGTTCTTCACCTACAAAAAGAGGTGAGCCTATTACACTATGTGTATTAGTATCAAAAACCGATACACTATCGTCATAACCATTAGTGACGTATACTCTTCCATGTATTGGATCGAATGCAATTTCTCGTGAGTTGAAACTAACTGGTATTGGTGAACCAATCACCGTGTTGTCATTAGTAGCAATAACCGATATGCTATCAGTGGCAAAGGCGTTAAGGGCATAGACTCTCCGATGTATTGAATCGAATGTAACTGAAAGAGGGCCCTCTTCAACTGGATATGAAAAAAATACGGAATTTGTATCTGTATCAATAGCCACTATCCAATCATTACCGACACTCCTAGTGCTGCCGACATACATCCTCTTTAGTTTCTCATCAAATGTGATTCCAAAAGCCTGGTCACTGATTTCAGTTGGCAATAGTATCGGAGGGCCAACTACAGTATTTGTATTGGTATCAATAACCGATACGCTATTGTCAAAAAGGTTAGTGACATACATCCTGTTATGTACTGAATCAAATGCAATTCCTTGAGGGAAGTTGCCCACCTCTATAGGTGAGCCTACTACAGTATTTGTATTAGTATCAATAACGACAACGCTATCATCATCTTCAGTGACGACATACATTCTCTTATGTGCTGTATCGAATGCAATTGCTGATTCGTGACCGACATGAGCAACTGGAATTGTTTTAATTACAGTATCTGTCTTCACATCAATAACCGATATCTTATCATCGCTATTAACAACGTACATTCTCTTATGTGCTGTATCGAATGCCATCGCCACAGGATGACTGCCAACTACTATGGTATTGCCTACAGTATTTGTCTTAGTATCAATAACCGATATGGTTTTGCCAAAATTACTGCCCACATACATAGATCCCTCTGGTCCAACAGCAAACACATTCTGTATCGAGAATCCAATAATTAATACTGCTCCAACAACAATCCAAATTACCTTACTTTCAACCACCTTAACGCAGATCCCTTACATTTACTATTATCCTATATGTCATTTTTATACAATAAATGCAATAATCTAATAAGGTAAGAGTAGGATTCTAAACTAATTGAGATACTAATCCTAACTACTGAGGATTCTTAAAGTTGACTGTTTATTATCAATACCAATTCTTGAACATTACAAACAAATTAACGAGATACACGCAGAAGCACAAAAACACAAAAAGGAGACTAATTAACAAATAAGAAATGAAATGTCCTGTATGCAGTTCGGAAGTAAAAGATCTATATAATCTCAACACCGAAACAGACGAGTTCAAATGCTATGGATGTCATCTTACAGATCTAGATCGCAGAGTGAGGAGACTGGAGAGACAAGAGAATAAGAAGTGAATTATACCTTCAAACTAGGCTCCAGTTTAGTACAACGTCATTTATTTCACAAGCATGTTTTAGGGTAGCACTCATTAGATTCTTGTATTGGTTAGAAACTTTACTATCAACCATGTATTTGATAATAAGGCCAGTCATTTCATCCTGCGATAGTCTTAGAAATTGGTCCAAATCCTTTTGATAAAAGCCTAGGAACTTCTCTATACAGAATGTATATGATTTTTTAGTACATTCTGACTTTAGCGAGTTTATGAAATTAAAGTACGATTTGCTTTGTTCATCTAATACCTGCATACTCAAAGTTTAGGGGACTGTGTTTTTAGAACTAAAATTTTTTATTAAAGCATCTTTACCCATGAATTAATTATTATTAAATGTTTGAGGCTTTAAAATAATTGCAATGTCTAAGTAGTATCGCTTTTGTTCAAAACAGAATCCACTACCAATTTCACAGACTTGTCAAACGATAGTCTTGTATTTTCCCTTAGTTTTGTAAGGTTAGTTTCTGCATCTTCCAAGATTTTTTGTGATTTTTCTTCAGCTTCTTGCTTTGCCCTGGAAATAATCTTCTCTGATTCTGTTCTTGCAACTTCGATTACCTTTTCTCTAAGTTGGGCTATTTCATTGTCTGAAGTAGATATTATTCTTTTTTTCATATCTTGAACCTTTAATGATAAACTTTCAATGTCATTTTCAAGTTGAGATAGTGCGGAAATAACTTTTTCTACAGAGGACATTGTACAATAACAGAAAATCCTACAACCATATATTAACTCTGCATTATCGTGTAACTTTGCAAACTAATTCACATAATTTCAAGTCGTAAGATTCAAGATTGCTTGCGCAATATCTCCCTTGGTATCAGTCAAAGCCATTATTGCCTTCTCTCTAGAACTCGAAGCCTGCTGCATTACAAGGATAATATCTTCTTCTTTAAAAGTTGGGACCTCTCTTTCTTTCTCCTCTATATCTCCTGCAATAATTTGAAAAATTGTGTTATCTTTGCCCTTCATCTCAATTACCTGCGGCTTTATCAAATAGATTTCTTTGGCATCAGTCTTAATAACTACTTCTTCAATATTCTCCATTTCCTGCATATTGAGGCCCATCTTATCCAACATCCTTCGCATTTCGCGATTTCCGCGCATCATATTTTAGGTTCCTGCACTCTGCTTTTTATTCCTTCTCTAACTTTTACTGCGACACCTCCTATTCTGCCACGTAATTGAGACTGACTTACAACTGATTTACCTACGGCCAGTACATCTTCGTTCTTATCTATAACTACAACTTCCGATCCGATATTGATGTTTGAACCAAACCATTCAACATGCTTGCAAAACAGTGACCTACCCTCACTTACAAACGGAAGCGCATCATGAATTGGAATAATACAATTCTGTTTAAATTCTCTATTGTTAAGTAATATTGAAGCACCTAAAATAGTGAGTGCTATTCCACCATCTGATCTTAATGTACCGATAAGCTCATTATTTATCGCAAAACTCTTGATTCTTCCAGTCTTTCTAGAGTAGTCAAATGAAATTTCTTTTGGAATGACCGAAGAAACGCCTTTACCAAAAAGTGCATCTATTTGATAGCCAATTTTTTCCTCGGAATTCAAAACCAGTATTGATTCAATTAGTCTCCATTTAAATCATATCTGGCACTGATGGTGATTTACTGGTTTAACTAATGTAGTGGCATATTACATAGACCCTAAGTTAACAGAAGCCGTTCAATTACCATATCTTCTTGAAACTACCTAATGGCTCGGATTTTCAATTAGAAAAAAATAAACAAGATGTCGACTTAACAGTGTTACATACATGGCTTCTTGCGAAATTTGCGGAACTCAGATACTAGATCATGGAGAAAAGGTCTATGTTGAAGGCAACCTCATAAAAGTGTGTAAGACATGTTCAAAAAGAGGTAAGCCGTTAAAGAACCAACAAGAAATTCAACGAAAACCTGCAATGCGACCAAAAAAGATTGAAAAGGTTGACAAGATTACTTTTGACGATTCTGCAATTTTGATCAATGATTTTTCAGAGGTGATTCGAAATTCTAGGGTGGCTAATGGACTTACACATGAGCAGCTAGGACTTCTCATAAAGGAGAGGGTTTCATTATTGCGAAAGATTGAAAGCGGGACACTTAAACCTGATGAAGGATTAAGCAGAAAGTTGGAACGATTTTTTCGAATTAATCTCTACACTGAAGTAGGGTCTAATAATGGCGAATAAATCTGCGTTGCTAATTACCTACCCGATAAGACACGTTGCCAGTGAGGCTAAATCACTGGCAGAGTCAGCAGGTTATTCTATATCTTATACTGTTACCCAGAAACATTTAACGAGGTCAAAATTTGGAATTGGAAAAGGAAAGGCAGATGAAGTTAGAGAACTAGTTAAATCATTGAAGATTGAATTTGTAATATTTGATGAAATATTAAAACCAACCCAGCAATATCATTTGGCTAAATTATGCAAGATTGATATAATAGATAGGGAGAAATTAATTTTGGAAATTTTTAGGTTAAGATCCAACACTGAAGAATCCAAGACTCAAATAAAACTTGCTGAACTCCATTATGAAGCAGTGAGGATAAAGGAGAAAGTCAGGCTGGCGAAGAGAGGGGAACAACCAGGTTTTTTTGGATTAGGAAAATACGACGCCGATGTTCATCTACTTGACATTAAAAGAAGGATATCAATACTGAGGAAAAAGGTCTTAAAAGAAGAAAAGAGAAAGCTTGTCCAAAGAACCGGTAGGGCAAGATCCGGTTTTCCAACAGTATCCCTTATAGGATATACATCAGTCGGGAAAACAACCCTTTTTAATTTCTTAACTGGAGAATCAAAATTAGTCGGAATTGAATTGTTTACTACCCTATCGACATCCAGTAGAGTTGTGAATGTAGATGGAAATAAGATGATGTTTTCTGATACAGTCGGATTTATTAGCAAGCTGCCAGCATATATGATAGATGCCTTCAGGTCAACCCTGCAAGAACTGGTTTTCTCAAATGTTATTTTACTTATCTTAGACATAAGTCAGAGTTATGAAATATTAAGGAAACAACTTTCAAGTAGTTTCACCGTAATGATTCACTTGGGGGTATCAGTTGCAAAAATCATTTATGTATTTAATAAGGTAGATCTCGTAAGACCTGATGAGGCAATGGAAAAGTATCAGCAGCTGGGAATATTAAATGAAGGCAACAAGAATTATGTTATGATATCCTCTAAGACTGGAATGAATGTTGATGTTCTTCTCGATGTCATCAAATCTAGAGTTTTTGTAAATATGATGAAGGTAGACAGAAACTAATGTCGATTGCCGTACTCAGGTTGGGACACAGGTTAGTGAGAGATGATCGCACAACCACCCATGTTGCTTTAGTTTCTAGAGCTTTTGGATGCAAGAAGATTTTCATGACCGATGCGGATGAATCCATTTTAGAAACTATTAAAGGAGTTTGCGACGATTGGGGTGGCTCTAATGAGTTTGATATTGAAATTGTACAGGATTGGAGATCCCTGCTAAAAACTTGGAAAAAGAATAATGGAATTGTAGTTCATTTAACAATGTATGGAATCAATATCCAGCATCTCTCACATGATTATCCGCACGGGAAAAATATACTAGTAGTAATCGGTGCCAGTAAAGTTCCAAAAGATGTTTATTTTATTGCCGATATGAATATCGCTGTAGGTAATCAACCTCATTCGGAGATCGCTGCATTGGCAATATTCTTAGACAGGTATTTTCAAGGCAAGGAATTGATCCACTCATATGAGGACGCAAGAATGAAAATTGTTCCATCTTCACGCGGGAAGAGGGTCAAAATTAGAAAACTAAAAAAGTCAAATTGAATTCGATGTTAATGACCCTTCAGTTGTTTAAATGGAGGATAGATGGATAATCGTGCGGGGGTTGCCAAGCTTGGTCAAAGGCGTGAGATCAATTCTGACATGACGCTCAGATGAACTGATCCAGCTGGGAAACCTCATCCCGTAGGGGTTCGTGGGTTCAAATCCCACCCCCCGCATCACCTATTATCGGATAAATCATAATGCAGAGCACGGGTTTAATTTATTCGTCTGGCCTCTATCCTATTATCTCCAAATTACTCTAGTATCACATTATTTCTAAAATGAACCTCAAAGATTACTAGAAATTGTAATGACTAATTACTACATTTTTTCGATTTCAACTTGTCATTTTTTTCTTTTACTCTATCGTAGCAGTTATTTTGAAATATTTTGTATTGAATAGATTTTGTTTTTTGTATTTTACCCTAGAGACAGAGATATATTTGCCCACTTTCAATCTGCTAGTAGCGGGGTGGGGAAGCCAGTTATAATAGGCTAAGTTATCCCGGCGGGCTCATAACCCGCAGAGCGGTTTCCATTAGAGTGTAACTTGATGGCCGTAGGTTCAAATCAACCCCCCGCTACGTCTTTTAGTAATGATTTCAAATGATCGACTTTTATGAAATGCTTAAAATCTTTTAAACCATTCAGAGTGAAGCGGTTTGATAATATTTGGAACATGTGGGTAATTTTTTTCCATACCAAATCTATGCAATGGTTTTGTTAAATGACGATGTGCCTTTGAATAAGGCAAATACATGCCCAATTGTATATCTCGTGGATTGGTAACTGATATTTTAGAATCCCTTTTATCACCACAAATCTTACATTGAAATCCCTTATTTTTTCCTTCAGATTTCATTCTTTTACCGCACTTATCGCATAGTGGATTGATATTTACTATTTCCTTTGCGATTTTTAGAATTGAGAGGTACTCTACGTTTAGGATATTGGTAGTATGGGGGGTATTCATACTAACACCTATTCCAATATCTATGTTATCCCCTTCTAATAGCTTAGAAGCAATATTGCCCAAGCCGGTAGGTTCATAAACTGCCACTGGATACTTCTTGTTACTAAAATCCGATACTTCAAATATGACATGTCCACCTCGAATTATTAATGGTCTTTTTGTTACTACACATCTGATATATCCAGCTCTATGTGTGCTAATTTCACTTTGGGATAATTCATTTTGAAGGTGCATATTAGTACCTTGATTAGTCCTGAATACCATATATCCTTCAAGTTTTTCCATTGGCATCACCTTATGAAGTGATCTGATAACAGTTTGGGGATCCTCTCCTCTAATGCCACAAAAGACCGGATCTGGGCCATGGGGAGCAATTAATACCCTATCATGAATTTTATCAAAGCAATTGAATGTAAGCGGAAACGTGTTAATGTCGACTTTGGATACCTTTGTTTTGTCTAACTTTCGAGGGGATCCAAGAAATTCGTCTTTCCTATATGCAATAGCTTCGTAGGTGTGATCGCCTTCTAGTAAAGATCCGATTGACGCCATTGCACCAATAATGCCCAATCCTTGTCCATATTTGAAAATTTGAACCGATAACTGTGCAGCTAACTTTTCAGCTTCTTCCATCTTTACCACATCATTCATAGCTCTGCGACTAAACTGCCTCAGTGGAAAAGGGATTAATTCTCCCTCAAATATTGCAAGACCCGGATTAGCGCCATTAAGCAGGTCTGACTCTGATCTGAGCATTTTCAATAGAAACTCAATTATTTGTCCTGAATGATTAGTCTTGATCCTTAGGCATACAGCACCATTTCCTCGTGTTTTCCATGGAATATTCGGATTTAGTCGCACCAGAAGTGGATAATCAATAAAAGTAATCCCTGTTTCATTCTTTAACTTCGAAACAATCTTGAACGCCAAATTAGTTGTACATCTTCCGGCAATAGAATCTGTATCATCAAACCCTATGTGGATAACTTTGGAGTCTTCTGTCCCCTTGGGTGGCATATTTACGAGACTTACAAATTCCCGGAAGCGATATTAAACTTATTACGTTAAGTTAAATAACCAGCCGTTTGGTTTTGAGATGGAAACTTCACAGAGTTGAAAATCAATTTTGACCCCACAAATGGTGAAATAAGATTATCAAAAACAAATAAAAAACTTGACATTCCCGTTTGTCTTGTTGTTTTGTCTTGTATCTCTTGGTAATTGACTCATGAAAATTATTGTTTTTTCTGCTAGTTTATTAGTAGGGATTGTGGTTTGTTTACTGCAGACTCATCCACAAATTTTTTACCCCACCACTGCTACTATATTTGCGTCTACTCAAATTCCATTTGAATTAGATAATTTTGGTATTAGGGAGATTTATCCAACAAAAGAGAATGGCAGAGAATGGTATTTGAATATGGAAAACCCAAAGGTAGATGAACATTTTTCAATCACGTTTAATCCAAATATCACAAGACAGGAAGACGGTTCTTGGAGAATTTCAACTCCAGTGGTTAGGATGAATGTAAATACTTTGGAAGGGGAAACAAATTGGAAGAATGTTGAAATGACAGGATATGCAAAGATTGCCGGAGTGATCGCAAACAGTAGTAACAAAGTTATTGAAAACGATCTGACCTGGTATGCTCGAGGGGGAAAGCACAACCAAGAAATTCCATGTGAAGCGACAGCCTATATGGGAGGACTCTACGATAATGGGAAAGTGGGATGGAAAAAAGAATTATGGTTTGTAGGAGGGTATACGGATGAAAGACAATCAGAAAAAGTTACTAATTCATTGGTTGACAGATGGGTTGGATGGAAAGTAGTAATTTATAATATAAATGATAACTCGGAAGTGAAATTAGAATCATACATTGACAACACCAATACCAATTATTGGATCAAAGTTACAGATCTCGTGGATGATGGTGGATGGTACGCAAAAATGCCGGATTCTCATTTTTTTGATGCTGAATGCTCTAAAGATAAGGATTTTATAATCACTAATTCCGGATCAACTGCTACATTCAGGTCCGACAATCTGATTTGGGATTTTAAAAATTTGAGTATTAGAGAAATTGAACCAGCGGATTCTTCTTATCAATGACCTTTTTATGTATAAGAGAGTGTAAAAATCCTCGTCTGGAAATTCGACTGCGTATGATATAGTGAAATAAGGAGACAATAGAGCTTGATTCATTAATCAATGATTGATTGATTCCATTATAATGGTTTGAGCACTACTTTTTCGATAATTGATCGATAAGCTTATCCATTTCACTTTTTATCTTATGTTTGGCAAAAATCCCGAGCATTGCTCCAATTTTTCCATATTTCAGATCTGCATCTATCTTTATTTCTGTGCTCGAATCAGATTTTGAATCCAACTCAATTATCAAAATCGTTCCCTTAGTATCGCCCTCTACAACTTCACTTTTCAGCATTCTGTCTGGCTCCAAAGAGTGTTGCACTTTCTGTTTAATTTCTTTTCCTGATATTGAAACGATCTCTTCCGTTAGTATGTGATTATCTGATCGTTCGATAACCTTAAATGATTTATACTTGTCTGGGAACAGGGTTGGGAGCTTATCAACTTCTTTAATAGTAGAAAAAACCTCTCCACGTGGTAAATCCACAGTTTTAGATGATACTACTCTAACCATGGATTTTTAATGATCTACTGATTTTTAAACAATATGTTTCTATATATGCGTCAAGAAATACTTTAAGGTTGACAAAAATTTCGTATGAAAAGTTTTGAAAATGAATTTGAAGTCCATTCTAACATAGATAGAGTATGGGAATTCTATACGGATCTAAAACATCTTGAAATAATTAGTCCTACAGATATTAAATTGAATTTAGTAGAATATACAGATAGAATATTGAAGAAGGGAACAGTTGCTTGTTTTGATGGAAAAATTATAATTGGTGCCAGATGGTGCTCCAAAATAACTTTCTTCGAGAAGTATGAATATGTGGATGAAATGATTCAAGATGGAAACAAAAAGACACCATTTCGACTATGGTCTCACAGGCATGTATTTGAATTAATTGACGATAACAAAACCAGAGTAATCGATAAAATCGAGTTTGAGTTGCCCTTTGGATTCACGGGTAAACTGCTAGAATTTTACATTGAAACTAAACTTCGAAAGATCTTTGAACATAGAGTACATACCACAAAGAAATTTCTAGAAGGTCCTGATTCATCGTTGCTCTGACTGTTGTTTTTTAACTAAAAAAAATGAAATACTCAATGCCAATAAAGAGAGTAGTAACATAGTACCAAAAATAAGATCATACGCAGCGGCGGCGGGAAAATATTGGTGTTGGTACTTAGACAGGTTAATAGGTAACAAATGTGTTTGCATGAATAAACCTGCAATTGTTGGACCAATTGAACTGCCTATAATCCGCAGAAGGTTACTGATTCCAAGTGAGATACCTATCTGTTCAAATGAACTTCGTACCATGACGATATTAGTACTACTGACGTTTGTTAAAGATAAGCCAATAGAAATAGTTACCAAATATACAGATACATAAAACTCATTGAATCTTCCAAGCAAAAGGAGGGAAAACCCCAGCGACATTGCAAAAGTGCCTATTACTAATGGAGTTGTCTGTCCAATTTTTGTTATCATGAAGCCAGCTAGAGGACCTAAGATTAAGAGAACTAGTGCGAACGGTAATTGCACCAATGACATTTGCAAAGCGTTGTTATTAAAACCCACAGGATTCGGACTCTGAGCCAAAATAGGTAATGTCTGAAAAATGGTAAACATGGACATACCTACAATCAGCAAAATTATATTCGAAGCTAAAATCCTCTTATCAAGAAAAAGTCTAGATGAGATAAGCGGGAACCTTGTCTTTCTTTCAAATAATAAAAAAGCAACAAAGCTAGAAATGAAAACTGTCAAGCAGAATAAAGATGTTAGTGGGATATTAATGAAATTTAATTGTGTCTCATTAGTATCCAGACTGTCAGTTTTAAGAAAGGTTATGAATAACAGAAAGGTAATAATGCTCAATCCTAACAGTATGGAGCCTCTGAGATCAAATTTTTCATCCGACTCATTGTCCCTAATTTTCGAATCTAGGATAACTCTCTTTTCCGTTGGAATATACCTCATGATTATAATAATTAAACAAATGGCAATTGGAATAATTGAAATAAATGTTACTCTCCAGTCATAATACTGCACAATGCTGCCGCCTATTGCTAGTCCAAGGACTGAACCTCCTGCAAACATAGAGCTGATGATACCTTGACTTATGGCAAGTTTTTCTCTTGGAAAATGTTCTCTAACAAGTCCAAAAGTAACAGGGAATACTGAAATTCCAATTCCCTGTAAAATTCTAGATATTAGTAACATGAAAAAATTCGAAGATAAAGGAGATATAACTAGACCAATAGTGTAAATTGAAATTAGAATTATCATGATCTTTTTCTTTCCATAGATATCAGACAACTTTCCACTGACCGGTGTCATTACTGCACCCGCAACAAGATATGCACTTAGTATCCAGGATGAAGTATTATATGATAAATTAAATTCATTAATTAACTTGGGTAGCGCAGGAAGCAGCATTGTTTCTGTATACATGGATATGGTAGCAATAGAACTTAAAATTGCAAGAGTCGTCCATATAGAATGATGATTACTTTTTTTGTTAAACAAGGGAATCTTATTTGATTATTATGAATTCTCACCATCAATATAATTGATTTTGCAAATCGTTTGTGCACCTGAAGCATAAATTAATTCATCTTTTCATAATGTCGGAAATCAAGTCATGTCCAAAATCTCATGAACTGGTAATGGGAGACAAATTGTGACCTTTAGTCTATATTTTAATAGTAAGATGGTCTAAAGAGAGTCCATCCAGAGCTCAATGTCATCCATTGATGAAATAAAGACAAGATTAAAGAAAAACTGGTATGAGTTTGTAAACGCTAACAATAAGAGATTTACAAATAAAGTAATCGATGGATCTTCGCCACCATCACTATTTGTAGGTGAATATGGTTATCCGCATGTTAGAGTTGGTCCAATGGTTCCTCCCTATCATGGTGATACTTCAATATTGGATAATCCTGAACTGTGGTTGGGAAAATCTCTGGAGGAGATTGTAAACTATAGAATCAATCTTTTGAAAGGAACAATGATTCATAATGTGAGTAAGATTTCGGACAGATATATTGAATCATTACAAGATATGGCGTTGTCTAAAAGGGCGGTCGACAGCACTATGACATTTGAAAAGATTCCGTCACAGTATCTAAATGAAATGGTCTTGAGTAAAAGCGATCTTGAAGAAATACCAACTGTATTCTCAGCACCAGTTAGTGATTTCAAGATTTATCCATCAACATCAGATGAAAAAATCGAGAAGAAATACTACGACGGTGATTTATTAGCGTCAGATGCCGTCGTTGAACTATATGATAATAATGTCGACATAACTCGCATTGCGAAGGTCCTAAGTATAGGAATGCTTGGAAGAAAAAAAAATCGAAAACTGGTACCCACTAAATGGAGCATCACAGCGGCAGACGACATAGTTTCTATGAATTTATTAAAAAAAATAAAGGACAATAGTGTTTTGGATTGTTATCTTGTATTTGACTTTAATCATCTGGGGAATTACTATTCAATAATTTTCATACCTGATGATGTATGGAATTTTGAAATGATTGAATCTTGGATCGATACTAATGGAAGAGTACATATAGGATCAGATTATGAATCAGGAAAAAATATTGATCATTATCCTTCAATCGCTGGAGCATATTTTGCAGCAAGATTGGCAGCTACAGAATATCTATTTAAGAAAAGGAAAAAATCCTCTGTCTTGATTTTAAGGGAAATCCACCCCGAGTATTTCATGTCTCTTGGAGTCTGGCAGATTAGAGAAGCTATAAGAGAGAGTCTCAAATGGAAAGGAAAGAAATTTGAAACATTTGATTCTGCTCTAAAATATGGCGTATCCAAGACTTCGCTATCAGCCAATGAGTGGATTAAAAATAGTTCAATTATGAGGAACAAGAAACAGAAAAGGATATCTGATTATCTCAATTAGGAAATCCAGAAAAAAATCTATATATCAGCAATTTACAGGCTGAGTTTTAATCAAGATGTATATTTTTATTCACAATTAATGAAAAATACATCTTGTTCGTCGCTAAAATTGAATAGCGTACTATGATAGATCAATATCCCAATAATAGAGTCTTGTCTTTGACTGTTTTAGTGAGCATCTTATTTTCAGCATCATTTTTTGGAATCGCAAGCGCGGAGACCGTGATGTGCGGTAACGATGATTCTGATAAATCTTGCAAGGGATCAGAGAGCACTGATGTTTTAGTAGGAAATAAGAATTCTAATAGAATGAACGGTCTAGAAGGGACTGACTACATGCTGGGACTATTTGGTAATGATTACATGATTGGTTATAATGGTAGTGATACACTCGTGGGCGGTGCAGGTAACGATGTTTTACATGGAGGGGCAGATAAGGACACTCTGATGGGAAGTACTGGAAATGATAATATTACAGGTGGATATGGTGCAGACGAAGTGATAGGTGGTGAAGGCAACGATACCATATTAGGAGGTAACGGTCCTGATATCATCATCGCAGGGCAGGGTGAAGACTTTATTGTGGGGGGTCCTGGAGTAGATGAAATAAGTGCAGGCGCAGAAGATGATAAAATTTATACTGCAAATAGGAACACTACCGAATCAGATAATTCTAAGGATATTGTTTACTGCGGCGAGGGAAATGATGAAGTATGGATCAATACCAATATGGATGAGGACGAAGTGAGTAAAGATTGCGAAATATTGCACGAAGGATGATTCCAAATCCCTACAATTCAAGCATATCCTAAAACGGTCTAAAATCCACGGTGCCGCGAATATCTAGAATATCTGTTTGCTGCGCGATAGCCAAAGCCTTTTCATTCTCACCTTCATCATAACATCTGCGATAAAATGGACAGGTTGGGCATTTATTTGATTTCAAAGGCTCTGTCAATCGTGGAAGGACAGTCACATCATTATTTTCAAGTGCATTTACAAGTATGTTCTTTCTCAATACCATTTCATTTTTCAATATCTCTCTTGCGATATCATCTTTAGGAAGATTTACAGACCAGCTCTCTATTCCTGGCGATTTAGCACTATTTGGTCTAAAGTAATATTCTCCAGTTTCATCCTTCTTTATCAATTTCAATTCTCTTATATTATATCTAATAGAAATAATACCCTTTTCAATACCAGTCATAATTAAATAATAGAGTAATTGTCTCAAGTAGGAACGAAAGGTATAATCATTTATATCGAGTCGCTTGCCGGCTACTGTATCCTTGAGCTCGATTATTATCGTTTTATTATTCGTATTATCCATTATATCAGGATGAGCGACTATTCCATCCATTTCTAACTCCGCTTGAGCTACTCCAATTTTTGCAAGCTTGGTGATGGCAAACTCACTTGCTTCACCCCTGACAAAATGATGTATTGATTCATCAGTGATTGGAGCTTCATCCGGATAAACTCGGGAATAATACTGCTTTCTGATGCAGGAGCTAGGGAGTATATCTGAAACATGGATGGGCGCTGGTCCAGTTCTTTCCTTTTTCCTCTCATCATATCTTACTCTAAAATTATCTCTTAGCAAATCTGTGAATTCTGAATCAGGCCGGATCAATATTGGCATAACTTACTGGAGATTATTGACATGACACGTCTTAATAGTTGTTTTATTTAATCTGATAATCTGGCGAAAAACATTTTAAAAATATTTTATATATTCCATATTTGGATTAGAAGTTACGGAACAAAAAGTTAAGGTATTGGGTATTGGAAGTAGTATGAGGAAAAATTCGTTTAGCACTAAAGCTCTACGAAGTGTTCTAGAAATTATTTCCATGAAGTATAAAGCCGAAGTTAGATTATTGAGCCTCTTCGAAACCGAATTGCCAATGTATAGGCCCAGTACTGGATTTGAAAATAAAAATGTAAAAAAGATCACATCTGACGTAAATTGGGCCAATGTATTTCTTTTAGCTTCACCCGATTACCATGGGTCAATGTCAGGGGCAATGAAAAACTTTCTTGATTTTTTCTGGAAGGAATTTTCCGGAAAGACCTTTGGCTATATTGTCTCTTCCCATGAGAAAGGTCTAACTGTGATGGATCAGATGAGAACTGCAGTAAGACAGTGTTATGCTTGGAGTTTGCCATATGGAATTTCGATAAACGAGCGAGAAGACTTGGACCAGGTTGGCCAGATTGTTAACAAGCGATTGCAATCAAGAATGGAGATGCTTGCTAGAGATCTGGTTGTGTACGGAGGGATAATTTATTCGCAATTCACTAATGATATAGATTCTTCAGAACCCAATACGTTTGCCCATTACTACCTATAGAACAATATGGGTATTGAAATTTTTCATGAATTCTTGATAAAATAAAAAAGACTAGACTATTCGGTGAACTTTGTTTAGGGACTTCTATTATAAGCTCAAACCTAGCAGGCTTGAAAGACAATAAAATGCTGGGCCTGAATACATCTTTCTCTCTACAAGGAAAAGATGTTTTGTCAACCTTTTTGGATATGCCGTTTTGGATTTGGGATCCTTGTACTCACAGAAATCAATATTCAACGGAAGGTGGATACTGTTGCTTTAATCATATACTATCATTGCCTAGTAAAGATGGCGTTTCATATCCTCTGTTTAGATTTCAAAAAATTATCTTTGATATCCTAGAACAAAATCAGAAGGTTTGGATAAAGAAGGCAAGAGGGCTAGGACTAACCACTTTCATTCTTAGATACCTCACTTGGAAAATCCTTTTTTCTTCAGAGTTGGATTATAAATCAATCTACGTTATTGCCGGAAATGGTAATGGATCTAGTCATAAAATGGATGCGATGTTAAAGAAGTTATTCGAAAAAAGATTTTCTTTGTTAAAATTAGATTCAAAATTCACTGATTTATGGTTAAAGAAAACCTGGATAAAAATTTTAGACTCAACTGATATTATTGATTTTGCCGCTTATGATATAGCATATTTGTTCATAGATGATGCAGATTTTTTGGAGCCCTCCAAACAGATAAAGTTAGATCAGATAATTTCATCATGTTCTGTCAAAAGTAATTGCAGAACGATTATGGTTTCGACCCCCAATCAACGTGGAAGTTTGTTTGAAAAAATAGAAAATGGTGAAAAATCAGGATATGCGAAATTGAAGCTTGATTATAGATATGGAATAGACACCTTTTATGATGGTAAATTTATTGAAAGTAAGAAATTAGAGCCCGAATTTAACAGAGAATATAATATTGTGTATAAATAATATCTGCCATTAGTATCACATGCATTATTTTTGCTCTCTCCAATGCATTAGTCATAAATTTCTTGCTGCCAATTATAATCAGATGTGATTGTAAGGATTTTTATTTATGAAATCATGTTCCAATTAGAATGCAATAAATAAATAAGGATTATTACGATCCTTGCAGAGTAACAATAAGTATCAAAATATACAAATTTAGAAAGAAGTTAAATCAAATTAATATTACAATAGCTTGGATACATTAATTTAAATACCATTTTTTGATAAATGAAAACTATTGCTGATTTCGGGCCATAAATCAGATATAGGATTAGTACGACAGAATAATGAAGATGCTCTTTACACAAATGATAGATTAGGCGTATATGTCTTAGCTGATGGAATGGGCGGACACGAAGGTGGTGAGATCGCAAGTAACATTGCAGTTAACACAGTAGCAAAAATCCTGTCCAGGTCCATTATTGAACTCCAGAAGAAGAACGTTGGAGAAATAGTCCATAATGCTTTGCACAAAGCAAATGAGGAGATTATTTTATTTAGAAAAAATCAAATTAATCTAATGAGTATGGCAACAACTGTAGTCATTTCAATTTTTCTTGACGACGTTGTTAATTGCATACATTTGGGCGACAGCAGGGCATATTTGTATAAGAAAGATAACAATCTGATTCAACTAACCACTGATGACTCACTGGTAACGGAGATGGTAAAGCAGGGAAGGATGAGAAAAGATGAGCTTCAAGATCACAGTCTACGAAATATTGTTACACGCTTTCTCGGTACTGTCAACTTGACACTTCCTGAAATTCAACAATTTAGAGTTGAAACAAATGATTGCATTATGCTCTGTTCGGATGGTCTTACCAATATGTTAAATGACGAAGAAATAAAGTCAATATTAAGGGAAAATATTTCAATCGGTCCGCAAGAGGTATGTGATTTGCTTGTTAACAGAGCAAATGCGAAAGGCGGTCAAGATAATATCTCTGTTATTGTAGTTCGGAGCAAATAGAAATTTCGCGGCCAGAAATATTCCATGCTTCATAGTACTTTCAAAAATTCCATTTTTCAATAATCTTTAGTACCTCGGAAAGCTGACATAATTCTGAACGAATCATTATCAGCCTTCAGGAGATGATAGCAGCGTAAAAATATTTCCATCAAGGTCCTTCACAAGGGACATTGTGCCACCCCATTCCTGTTTTTCTGGTTTTGTAATATTAACTCCCTTTGATTCAAGTTCTTCGTAAGTTGATTGGATATCTGATGTATAGAACCAAACTCCTGTGTTATTTCCAATACTTTTCTTAGCGACTTCTAATTCTTCAGGGGACATCTGTTGTAAATTTGGTTCCATTATACTTAGGGTCGATTCTGAGTCTTTGGGTGCAACCTCTATCCATTTTCCGCCAAAGAAAGGAACATTCATTCTAATATCAAAACCAATCTTTTCTGTATAAAATTTCACTGCTTGTGCTTGGTCTGATACCATTATAACTACGCCGCCTATTGTGTTAATCATTGTAAACATTATTCTGGACAAGAATTATTATAAAGTTGCTGC
>JAICQW010000254.1 GCA_025937665.1 Nitrososphaeraceae archaeon
TACTTTTCGTTATTTTAAGTCTCTTCATTAATCCATCATTTGGGCAAGCCCCTCAACTCAGTTCAAATGACTCAATTTTGATAACTCTTAACACGCACAGAATTTTAGAGCAGATGAACCTGGTTCAGGCAAGTCTGACAACAGGAGATGATACTCGTGCATTTGAACATGCGTATATAACCCACTCAATAATCTTTCCTTCAATCAAGGATAAACTAAAAGAGATAGATCAAGATTCAACTGCAAGATTAGAGTCACTATTGATTGATTTACCAATATTAGTAAGGTCTTCTGCACAATCGCCAGAAATAGGTACTAAGTTAACTGAAATCACAAGTACTCTGAGAAACATCAACTCGAAATTGCTGGATCCCAATAGCACGGATTACCATTCCATTATATCCTCAACAATCATGGTACTGTTAAACGATACATCAAAATATTATGAATTATCTGATTATGGAAGCACTAAGGATCCCTCCAATCAAGTTGATTATGAAAATTCAGTAGGGATGGTAGATATCTCACATAGTTTGTACAAGAATATTTCCAAATCTTTTAGTGATTCCAAACAACAGGAATTTGAGTCATTCTTCACGGATTTAAAGAGTTCCCTAACTACCAAGTCTGAAGCGGAAAGCATTTCAAAACTGATAACAGCTATACAAGTGAATTTATCTGAAGATTCTAATATTCAATCAAATGATTCTTTACAAGTTTATTTTGCAAACATTAAAGACTTGCTAACAAAAATTGATCTGGCGTTAAAGAACAACTCGGATTACGCCTCTGCACAAAAATATGCAACTACTGCATATTTGGACAATTTCGAATATATCGAGGCACCGCTAGAAAAAGTTGATCCAACTCTTATGCTCAATATAGAAATAATGATGAGAGAAGAGCTCCGTGAACTATTAAAGAATGAGCAACAAGCACAGGCTAACGTTCTACTAACCAATATCACTAGTAACCTTTTACATGCAGCAAGTCTCTTAAACGTAGATTATGAAAATCTTGATATTAATGATACCTCAGAGTTTGCAGTTCCTGCTGTAGAAAATTCACAAATAAGCAATATAAGTGATATTCAAGAGCTAAGTAAGGGTTTTGGTACTTACTCTGGCATAAAGAAGGGTTTTGGTGAGAGTACAGAATCAGACAGAATGGGAGTACGAACAGATATTGATGACATTAGGATCAAGATAGTTGATCTCCTACAACAGTATAAAGATGGAAAATATGATGAAGCATTTGCAACATCAAGATCTGCATATCTTGACAGTTACGAAGGAATAGAAATTCCACTTAGACCAATTGATCCTGACTTTACTCTTGATATGGAAATTAAGTTTGCGGAATTGCGGAATTTGATTCAGCAACATAAATCCTACCCAGAAGTTGAAGCAAAGGTAGTGGAAATTAGAAGTGGTCTGGACGAATCTGAAAGATTAGTTACCGGCACAGGTACAATTGCTCCTTCGCTAGCATTTTCTACCTCATTCTCAATCATATTCAGGGAAGGACTTGAATCAGCACTAATTATAGGTGCTATCCTTACTTATTTAGAAGCATCACGAAATGCTCAATATAAGAAGCATGTTTATCTTGGAATTGTAATATCCATTATTGCAACTGTCATTACTTGGTATATTGCCCAATTTGTTATAGAAATATCTGGAGCAAGCAAGGAATTAATCGAAGCAATTGCAGGAATCTCTGCTGTCGCAGTATTATTCTGGGTTAGTTTCTGGATATTGAATAAAGTTGAAACAAAAAAATGGATAGAATTTGTAAAGGCAAAGGTATGGCAGGCTACGACAACTGGCAGTGTAATGGTCTTTGCCATGTTGTCGTTTTTTACGGTATATAGAGAGGGATTTGAAACTGTATTATTTTACCAGGCCATGCTTTCATTTGCAAAAAATATGGAGACCTTTATACTGCTAGGTCTTGTTCTTGGATTGGCTGTGATAATAAGCGTTGTATTCATTATAAGAAAATTGGGTAAGAAGCTACCATTGCGTGTCTTATTTGGTTTAACAATGGGAATTGGGGCTTACATGTCTATTGCGTTCATAGGTAACGCAATTAGAGAGTTTCAAGAAGTTGGCTATATCACAACTACTCATATGTTTGGAGTCATACCGAGATTGGAAATTAACTTGGCAACAATGACTGGGATTCATCCAACATTGGAAACAACGGTTGCGCAAATTGTACTGTTGTCAATATATGTCATTGGCTCTCTTTACATCCTAATTCTACAACCACGCAGGAAGAAATTGATAGAGTCATCGAGAAAATCTATGGCAAATCTTAAGGATTCCGACGATGGCTAAATAAGTTTGAATGAGATCTACTTTTAGGAACACGTTTATCACATTTTGGATATGCATACTAAAAGGAAAATGTTTAGAAAGTAATTGAACGGAACCTTAATAATTATATCCTGATTAAGATTATGTCGAATGCTAGGAACCGTTAACCCGA
>JAICQW010000132.1 GCA_025937665.1 Nitrososphaeraceae archaeon
GCATCTTCGGTACCCGATTTTGTATCAACTGACGCAGCAGCTTGTTCAGTATCAACTGACGCAGCAGCTTGTTCAGTATCAACTGACGCAGCAGCTTGTTCAGTATCAACTGACGCAGCAGCTTGTTCAGTATCAACTGACGCAGCAGCTTGTTCAGTATCAACGGGTTCAATACTGTTTTTTAAATCTGTGGAGCCGTAAACAGATTCAACTGTATCCTCCAGGATACCAAAATACTTGGTAGGATTTATTTGGCCATTACCATCAGAAAGTAAATTGAAACTTTCCGTATCGGCATCTCTAAAATCCCATTTCCAAAATGCCGTTCCCCACATACCAGCCTCTTTGAGAGCACCAAGTATATCCCCAGCATTGGATTTTGTAAGTTCACTTTGACCTGGGTGTATTTTGAATACTCCACCATCTCTTATCCTTACAACGTTATTCCACTCCCCAATGTACAGAGGTACTCCAGTTAGATCTCTTGTTTCCAAAAACATATCAAATCTTTCCTTTTGATAATCATCTCTATCGGGAACTCCATAGACACTAATCTTGAATACAACATTCTCCTTATCTGAAGGGGCCATTTTCGCCAAGTTTGCTGGCGACACTTTAATGGGACCATTCAAGTCAACAGGAACATTCATGCTATAGACAACAGTCTTATCGGTCGTTTTTCTCAATTCAGTAGTAATAAATGAATTAAATTTTCCTATTTTAGACCATTGATCTATATTATGAACATGAGGCTCGCTTAGGATCTCGTAGCCTAAAGTACTTGAATGATTATCGACTGTCGACACTATTTCCTTGAGAAATTCTGCCATCAATGTCCAACCATCTTTTCCATCATCTCCTTTCACAGACCTGTCCCACCAGTCCGCCCAAAATTCCTGTGCTGCACTATTATCAGTATTACCTCCACCGCCTCTGGAATATTCACCTTCAAATAGAGACCATGGAAAACCTGTTCCTCTGTCCTCTAACCATGAAGAAGTATGCCACTGATGATTGTCATAAATGATTTTCACTCCGTACTTGTCAGCCGCCTCTGCAACTGATTTTATTTCCTTCATAAATGCCTCTGGGTCTCTTTCATAAGCCTCCCAATAGAATAGGAATCTTGCATGATTCAAACCTGCTTCAGATATCTCCTTAAAACTATCTTCAATGTAATTATCGGGAGCAGAATCTGGATCGTTTTTATCCTGTTTCATATTCACAAATATGCCTTTCATAACAACGCCATTGATGGGTTGTGTACCAGTCAGTTGACTTGTCGAATTTGTTGAATTTGTGGACCCATTTGAGTCTACAACTGTAGCGCTACTTAAGGCGCAACCTAGTAAAAAAATCAAAATTATTCTGCTAGCAAAAATCAATGCAATACTAAAATAATTCTCAATTGATGGTAATATGTATTACTGATCTATCGCGTTGTTTACATATTTCTTTAGGTACAGTCAAGCAGTATTTTGAACCTAATGGAATCGAGTTCAATTATTGTATTTAGTATCGTAATCACTTGTATCCATCTACCAACTGCAAAGATAATACTGAGGTTCATTCCCTCCAGCTAATCGAGATGAATACGCGTTGTTGAATTACTTTTATAAGCATTTGAATAGTATCAATTGAAGTACGTTACTAGTTATCAGTATTATCAATGTTATTACTGTTGTCAGGATCGGACAGTTTGTTTTCAAAATAGTTTGCGTCTTCAGCACAGTGCACAATTTCTTGGTCACCAAGTTTCTCTCCTATCTTTCCTGCCAGGTCTATACAGTCTTGAATTTCTTTATTTGCCCCTTGATAAGCTCCTGAATCTTGGAAGGCACTCAAGGCAATGTTTTCAATATCTATGGCGTGGCTTTTAATATCGTCTACTAACTCGCTAAGATCGTCATATTGCTCAGGCTCCTTTGTGTTTGTATCAGAGGATTGGTTATCATTATTGGATTGTTCGTTAGATGACTTGATGTTGTCCGAAGATGATATCTCATTTACTCCATTTTGCATTTCGGATACGAATTCTTTGGCTTCATCTTTCGTAAACTTTCCTGTTTTCGCAAGAGCATTTATCAAATTACTCTCCTTAGTATCGGAAGTTGATTTATCAACAGGAGAACCATAAACTCCTTCCACAGATTCTTCCAAGATATCCAAGTACTTTGTGGGTACCAATTTACCATTCTTGTCAGAAACCAAATTGAAATTGTCAGTATCGACCTTCTGATAATCCCACCTCCAAAAAGCTGTGCCCCACACTCCTGCTTTCTTTAGTGAGTCGAGTATCTTTTTTGCATCAGTTATCGTAAGCTCACTCAAATCAGGATTGAGTTTGGTTATACCGTCTTCCTTTGTCCTTACAACGTTATTCCACTCACCTATATAAAGCGGTACTCCGGTTAGATCGCTTGTTTCCAAAAACAAATCAAATCTCTTTTCTTGGTAACCATCTCCCTCAGGAACTGCATACACACTTACCTTGAAAGCGACATTCTCCTTATCTGACGGCGCCATTTTTGCCAAGTTTTTTGGTGAGATGTTAATGTGGCTATTCAAGTCAATCGGCACATTCATACTGTAGACTATAGTTTTATCAGTGATGTTTCTCAACTGTGCAGCAATGAAGCTGTTAAATTTGCCTATTTTAGACCAGTGACATTTGTTATCAACATGAGGCTCACTTAGGATCTCATATCCTAAAGTACTTGAATGATTATCGACTGTCAACACTATTTTCTCAAGAAATTGTGCCATCAATGTCCAACCATCTTTTCCATCATCTCCTTTCACAGATCTGTCCCACCAGTCCGCCCAAAATTCCTGTGCACCATTATCATGAGTATTACCTCCACCGCCTCTGGTATATTCAGAATTGCTCTCCAGTAAAGACCATGGAAAGCCTGTTGCCTTCTCCTCAAACCATGAAGAAGTGTGCCACTGATGATTGTCATAAATGATTTTTAGTCCGTACTTGTCTGCTGCATTGGCCACTGATTTTATTTCATTCATAAAAGCTTCGGGATCCTTTTCATAAGCCTCCCAATAGAATACAAATCTAACATGATTCAGACCGGCATTGGAAATCATTTTCAAGCTATCTTCAATGTAATTGTCAGGAGCTAAAGGAGAAACATTGTCATTCTGTTTCATACTGACAAAAACTCCTTTCATGACCACCCCATTGATGGGTTGATTTAAAATCGGTTCACTAGTTGACGCATATGAGCTTAAAGTAGCGCTAGTAAATACAACAACTAGAAAAAAGGATAAAATTAGCAGGCTAATTACTAAAATCAAAACAATAGAAATAGGATCTTAAAATGATTTAATATCTATTACTGATATTTTGTTCGAGCTCTACATAGGAGTAGTTTGACTCGATTTACAAAATCGGTTCCAAAGAGGTTAGAAATATTTATCGCATTTGTTTTAGATCTTGTAAATGTCAGTTCTGTTTGAGATTCTTAATCCTGTTGTAGATTTTGTTACTTGGATCATTTCAAATCTAGGTTACCCCGGGGTCATATTTTTGATGGTTTTAGATAGTGCAATGATTCCGATTCCAAGTGAAATTATTCTGGTTTTTTCAGGATATCTGGTTACAACAGGCACATTTGAACCGATTAGCCTCATTCTTGCGGGATCATTTGGGAATGTGATAGGATCGATTATTACATACTATATCGGGTTAAAATTCGGCAGATTATTCATACTCCGATTTGGTAAATATTTTTTTATCAAGGAACATCACCTCGAATATACGGAAAAGTTGTTTCAGAAATTTGGTGACAAAATTTCATTTCTGGGTAGGTTATTACCTGCAATAAGGACCTATATTTCCTTACCTTGCGGACTCGCAAAGATGAATCTCTTAAAATATTCAATCTACACTTTTATTGGATCAGCGATTTGGAACACGATTTTCACCTATATTGGAATCCAACTTGGAAGTAAATGGCAGGAAATTGATAATTATTCAATATATCTTGAGATAGTAACAGGTTGTGCCATAGTAGCATTCGTAGTCTGGTTCATAATAAAAATGCTGAGGAAAAGAAGTCTGAATAAAAAATGATAATGGTCTGATCTAGCTTATAATTCTATTGCATGCAGTCCAATATTTCATCTGTCTGTTCTAGTCTTTATCGGTAATATTTTAACCCGCAGCAAACATGATCGCCGATTCTTTGCACGCGTAGACTCTCATTCATTTGTTGTGCCGATAGAAGTCGTATTGGGAGCGGCTTTTGCTATTGCACTGGGAACTTTTTTTGGAGGTTGGAGAATAGTTAAAACAATGGCGTTTAGGTTAACAAGTCTACGTCCGTTCCAAGGATTTTGTGCCGAAACAGGAGGCGGTGTTATACTTACGTCAATGGCCTGGTTTGGTATTCCTGTAAGTACTACTCATGCAATTGCTGGCGGTATTATGGGGGTTGGCGCCACAAAAAGACTATCAGCCGTCAGGTGGGGTGTGGGTAAGAGAATCGTCTATGCATGGATTATCACAATTCCAGCTAGTGCGGGCGTTGGAGCACTAGTATCAATAATAATCAAACTATTCACATAATTTTCCGATACCTCCGTACATCAATTCTGATGCAATCTTGATATAAAATGACGAACCCATTTACTACCTAGATTTATCCCCTCTTGTCAAATAGAAATGAAATCTGAAAATCAAGCTTCAGAATATATATGACAAATATCGATTTTGTATGAGATGTCCGGTGAGGTAAAAGCTCCCTATTTTACTATGGGTCCTATTACCTTGCTTATTCTTATGTTGTTTTTTTCAAATCAGATGTTAAATGGTCAGAGTACGGAAGAATTACTATCGTCTCCAAATCTCCAAGAGACAATAAAGATAGTTAACCCGATAACAACCCAAAATGTAAGTACAGGTCAAGAATTGTCAATATCAGGTCTATCTTCAGATAACTCCCTGAAAAATTGTTCCGTCTCTCTGATAGTCAATGATGTTAAGCCATACCAAAACGCTGTTGCTAGTGGAACAGCCGGCACTGATGATTTTTCGCAGTGGAAGTTTGTATTACGCACCAATTATACTCAAATTATTGACGGTGAAAATAAGATAACTGCAAAATTGCTATGTTCATCTGCACCTACCCGCTGGTATAGCGTATTTGTCGTCGGAGTTCCTAATATTAGTAACCAAGAAATATCATCTACTGTTCAATCTGAAACCCAGCATGAACTACCTCCTGTTCAATCTGAAACCCAGCATGAACTACCTCCTGTTCAATCTGAAACCCAGCA
>JAICQW010000199.1 GCA_025937665.1 Nitrososphaeraceae archaeon
AGATGACGTTCATCCATTTTCAAGTCTTTGTCTCTTTTCACTATTCCTAATATAGGAACGTTTAATGAATTCCTGCATGCTTCTATCAGATATTTTTCATGTTTAGGCCCTGAAACATTGTTAAGGATTATCCCAATTATTTTTAAGTTCTTATCAAAATTCAAGTAACCAAAAATCATAGCGGCAATGGAACGCGCTGCCTTTGATGCGTCTACTACCAGTATAATGGGTGCATTTAAAATCTTTGCAGCATATGCGGTGCTGGCAAAATCATTTTTTCCAGACATTCCATCAAACAATCCCATGACTCCTTCAACTATACCGATATCAACATCTTTGGTAGCGTCCTCGACCGTTGAGATAATACCATCTTTTCCCATAAACCAGGCATCCAAAGTTCGCGATTCTTTTCCTGTAATTATCTTGTGATAACTTGGGTCAATGAAATCTGGGCCAATTTTAAATGGCTGAACCGTCAGGCCTTTTTTATTTTTGAAGGCGTGCATTAGTGCAAGAGTAATAGTAGTCTTACCAACCCCGCTGGTTGTACCTGCAATGATAACTATTGATGGCAAGGTCACGATTACCAAATATGAATCAGATTAATATTAGTCAGCCGATATTTATCGTAATTGCTATAAAACTTCACTTAAATATGAGTTTAAAACCAAGACTACCCACGGATTTTTAATAAATCATATTTAGTGTAAATTCCACGAGCCGTCCTTGATGCATGAGAGTATACTTCGAAAGTCTACCATGTACTACAAACTTGTCTAACTTTAGGTAAATTGCTACTTGCATTTGGGATTGAGTCTTTTTTGGTTTTTTTATATCGGCCATAGCATAGTTACCACCTTTAGTACTGCTGTTAAAAAATAATATTTCCTTTGGATTATTTTAGATTATTATATTTTTCAAGATAGGGATTCGAACTGTATCCAGTGCATGATTTGAAGTTCACAAATTGATGTGCAGCCTTCCACATATGCGCTTTTAAGTGCTATTATAAGACCTTGGACTTATGGATGGATCTTTAATGCTCTGCCCACAATAGCTTTATAATGCACGAGAAACTCATATTGTTGTTTTGTAAATGTAACGGGACCGTCGGTATGTGGGCTGATAACAGTGCTAATTCCATCATCGCTACCCACGACGCTATCGGTGCTAAATCGGATTTGATTAATTGGAATGACATTAACAATATATATTCAATAAACGAAAAAATTTACTCCTATCCCAAATGTCTAAGCAGTTTTCCCTTGCCTCTGACACATTTCCACCAAGAGGTGATCAACCAGCCGCAATAGAAGGTCTTGTAGAAGGTCTAAACCGGGGCAAAAAGATTCAGACATTATTGGGAGTGACTGGAAGCGGTAAGACGTTTACAGTTGCAAATGTAGTTGCAAGAACTAACAAGAACACGCTGGTTATTTCGCATAACAAAACTCTTGCAGCGCAATTGTATTCTGAGTTCAAGCAATTCTTTCCTAATAACAACGTAGGCTATTTTGTTAGTTTTTATGATTATTACCAACCTGAAAGCTATTTGCCACAGACCGATACGTATATAGAAAAAGACACTGAGGTCAACGAAAAAATTGAAAAAATGCGCCTTGAAGCAACTGCGATGCTCATGTCTGGAGAACCAACAATTATAGTGTCAACAGTTTCGTGCATTTACTCTTTAGGCTCACCGCGTGAATGGGATGAAAGTGCTATTACCCTATCAGAGAATATGGTAATTGGGAGAAAAGAATTAATTCACAAGTTAATCGGAGCACGGTATGAGCGAAACGACATAACCCTGTCGTCCGGTAATTTCAGAGTTAAAGGTGACACTATTGATATTATGCCAGGATATTCAGATGACGTAATCAGAGTATCCCTTTTTGGAGACCAAATAGAACAGATTAGTATCCATAATAGTGTGACCATGTCAAAGAAACGTACGGTTGGTACCGTCAAAATATTTCCTGCAAAACACTACATTATAGATGTCGATGCAAAGAATGATGCCATAACATCTATACGACGAGAACTTGAAACCTGGCTTCCAAATTTGCCTGGTGAACTCGAAAGGCAAAGACTCACTTCGAGAACTAATTACGACTTAGAAATGATACAAGAGTTAGGTTATTGTTCTGGAATTGAAAATTACTCTAGACATTTTGATGGTAGAAAGTCAGGACAACCTCCATATTGTCTACTTGATTTTTTTGGTAATGATTTTCTATTGGTGATAGACGAATCCCATGTTACCCTGCCCCAGCTTAGGGGCATGTATAAAGGCGATTATAGTAGAAAAAAAAGTCTAGTAGACTATGGATTCAGATTGCCTAGCGCATTTGACAATCGACCGCTCAAATTTGCTGAATTTGAGAAATATCTAAAGCCGGTGGTGTTTGTATCTGCAACACCCGCTGACTATGAAAGGAAAAATAGCTCCGCGATTATAGAACAGCTTGTAAGACCTACAGGACTTGTAGACCCAAAAGTAGAGGTTAGACCCACGCAAAACCAAATCAATGACTTAATAGATGAGATAAGGTCTCATGTTCAGAAAAACCAGAGGACTCTTGTTACCACACTTACCAAGAGAATGGCAGAAGACCTCGCAGAATATTTGGCCAAAAAAGAAGTAAGAGTGAGATACATGCATTCAGAAATCGAGGGCCTGGAGAGAACGGAGCTTATTAGACAACTAAGAATAGGGGAATTCGATGTCCTAGTAGGAATTAATCTTTTAAGAGAAGGTCTTGATATACCAGAAGTCGGGCTTGTAGCAATACTTGATGCAGATAAGGAAGGTTTTTTGCGCAATACAACAAGTCTAGTTCAGACTTTCGGAAGAGCTTCAAGAAATATCGATGGAACCGTAATAATGTATGCAGATAATATTACTCAGTCAATGCAAGAAGCAATTACTGAAACAGAAAGAAGAAGAAAAAAACAGATACTGTATAATCAAAAACATGGCATTACACCAATGACTATTGTAAAAGCGGTTGCAAAGAGGGAAGATGACGTAGGAATAAATGTCGAAATCAAATCAATGTCTGCAAACGATTTATCAAAACTTTCCATCGAAATTGAGACAAATATGAAGAGATACGCAGAAGATTTGGACTTTGAGAAGGCGATACAATTAAGAGACCAATTGGCGAAAATAAAAAAGGTGTTAGACAGTAGGACTGTTGAGGCACCAACAAGATAGTATAATGCAGGTGTAATTTAAAATTGAATAACGTAAACAATAATTTCATTGGCGAAAGAATAATAATAAAAGGTGCAAGAGAGCATAATCTAAAAAACATCAACGTTGAAATTCCCAAAAATAAGTTAGTGGTTCTAACGGGGCTTTCTGGCTCGGGTAAGTCAACTCTGGCCTTTGATACTATTTACGCAGAGGGGCAAAGGAGATATGTCGA
>JAICQW010000110.1 GCA_025937665.1 Nitrososphaeraceae archaeon
ATCTCTTCAGGCATATTGGACTGTTCTTCAGTAGCTTCAGATAGGTTGGGTTGTTGTTCCGTAGGTTGAGGAGATACGGTCTCGGTAACAGTGGAGTTGGGGACACCAAAGACTACAACGCTATACCACCTTGCAGGCGAGGTCTGACAAAGTATTTTGGCTGTTATCTTATTGCTACCCTCTTTTAGTTGAGTGTATTGTTCATCTAATACAAATTTCCATTGGGAAAAATCTGTTGCTCCTCCTGGACCGTTAGCAACTGCATTTTGGTATGGTTGTATGCTGTTGACAATAACAGAGACCGAACAGTCTTTCGTAGCATTGTCAGATGATTGACCCGCCACCATGAGTTCTTTTTCTAAATCTACTGTTTGAGATGGCACAAGATTATCTATCTTGATAGATTCCAGTTGCGCAAATTCCAATGCAAGTGGTTGAGAGCCCTGGCTCAAAGCATGCTGATTTGAAGAACATATCGCAACCAAAAACAACGGTATCGTTAAACAGATAGCCCATAGAAGGCCCGACCTGCCTTTCATTAATAATCTTCCACTCACAATCTTCAGATACTGAAATTTTATTTAAGGATTATATCCAAGTTCAATGGGTGCATCAGATTCTAAAGAAAGACTAGTTATGCTCTACTGAATTTATCATCGTTGTAAGTGCTTTCATAAAGGGCAAATTATCGCATAAGGAATTTTCTGTTCAGCCGTTCCGCTAACCTATACCATTTAAGAGATAAAACACATTGATTGTGGCCATGTCGTCTTGGTTGCCTATTAATGTCAATAGTATAAACCAATAGAAATAATTTAGGATAACCCACTTAATCCACGAAAACATCAAATTACGCTTAAGAACTTGGGAAATTGAAAATAAATTGACCGAAGACCCCATAATTACGCAATTAAGAGTTGCGGATGAGGAAATCCTAGCACAGATGGAAAAGACGGGAACGAACTTTGGAGAATATAATGCACTAGTTATGAAAAGGCACAAACTCTACTTGAAGTATGAGAAACGAGCAAAAAATGATACTACGAGATATCTAGTAAGTACAATCAGGCAAAACATATTAACACAAATCAAAGTTACAGTTTTAGAAGAAGAATTAGTAAAACTAACTATTCGTGTGGAGAAACTCGAAACAAAGACTTAACGAATTAAATTAAATAATAAAAAAAACATCCTATTTGATCAGAATAGGATTGGCAAAATCAAAGTCATGTAAGCCATTTCTTATCAATGTATTATCTGTACACGGAACATTATCCTTCATAAAACTTGACCACATAACCTCACAGGTTCTGCACATAAATTCTCCAGGAGCGACATCGGGTTTTATTGATCTTTTCATAATATTATGAGTCAGCCCGAAGTATATCAACCCTTCCCTCCAACGCAACAATCAGTTTAAGTTACATTTCAATAAACGAAAATTAATTAATTATTAGTTATTAGCAACTGCTGGGTTAAGTCGAATTAGTGATGAACAAATACGAACCCTTGCCCAACAATCGCTATTAAGTAATTAAGGGCAACAAACTATTTATGATAATTTTAACAGTATTCTCTAATTTTTATTAATATCAAAATGTAGACACTGAAGTACGAATTTCGGATTAGATATTCTACCAAGTACGTACAGATCCACAAAAAAAGTGGGAAAAGAGTTTGTTGGGTTACCAGAAATAATAATTTTTTGTAACTCTTGATGCCCTAGTTGAACCGGTTAAATAACTTGCTGTAGTCGAGACAAACTTAGACATATTGAGTAGATAATATCGTTTTAATCGGATTGTGTTGCAATGTATGTGTGTTTTTCTAGAAAATCAAACAGTCCAATTTATTAAGATGATATTGTTAACCAGTATCATGTATTTTTCTAAACTATGTAGCAATTTCACCACATACTTACTTATTTCAATCCTTTCGTTGTCACTTGTAATATCTTACACTGCAACGGGTAACTTTATATCAACAAGGACTTTTGCTCAGGTTAACGACCCACATCAAATAAGCAATGATGAGGTCAAGGATAATTACCTACTTTACATAAAGGAGGTTACAAAAAAAGGATCTGATTCTGAATGTCAGCCGGGCTTAGGAGTGGGTGTACTTCAAGGTGATGATATAATATGTAATCCTGGTCTTGAAAATTTGCAAGATAAAGCCGAACTGGATGACGATGTAGTAGGTGAATTGAGCGAAAATATCGGCAAGGATAAAGAAGTGTTTGCTGATAAATTAGAAAAACTAAGAGAGAGAATGGAAAAGGCGATTTCTGAAGAAGAGGAAGAGGGTGTAATATTGCCTGAGGATGTACGTAAGAAAATTGATGCCGATGACATCCAAGCGATGGAGCAGCATAAAACAAAAGAAGGTGAAGAATGTAGAGGTGGGGACGTTTTGGAAGGCGCTTCAAATGAAAAAGATCTTAAAGTATTAGCAGAATGCCAGGATGCCATTGGTGATGTTATGCACACTAAAAAGATGGATGATGGAGACTACAAATTCCTATTGAAATTAGATGAACAGTACCAATTTCTAATCAACGATCATAATGACGAAAAAACTGATGGATTGCTAGTTGTTGAAGTCGTACCTAAGGACCAAGAACTACAAAACATTTACCTGCCAAAAGAAGGCGACAAGGTTCACGTCTGGGGCGCCTGGGTGACAGACGAGCCAAAGGGATGGCACGAAATTCATCCTACGTGGCAAATTGTAAAGCAGTAATTTCAATTTCAGAGAAAATTTTTTATGAAGTCTTGATTATTATTATGTAGGGACATATTAGGAACTCATTCACATCGGATGGGCATTGGTTTTCTCAATCGAGCTTTAAAATAGATTTTTGCACAGTAGCCCACTGGAAGGATGGGAGAATCGTTGAGGAAAATTTGTTCTATGATTTGGTTGGAATGATGAAACAAATTGGATTGATGTAAGCGGATGTGTTACAACCCTGAATGAAATCCCGCTTAGTTACTATGCATGGTATCAAAATATTCGGGTTCGGTGGGATTCGGACCCACGACATTTTAACCCCATGATAGACTGGTTAAGAGCCAGACGCTCTACCTGGCTGAGCTACGAACCCACAAAAGTTGTGTGTTTCAGTTGTGGTATTTAAATGAAACTTGAACTGTCAGAAGCAAATAAGATTTAGAAACTTAGCAAATGAAAAAGAGTAATCAGGTAGCCGATTTATTGTTGAGCCAATTTTTCGACTTGGTGATCTTTAATTATCTTGATTATAGTTTCTGACACAGAAAGTTTTGCTTTTTCTTTCTCCTTCAGTATCTCCCTATAAGCATCCAAGGTTATATAAACCGGAATTGAACCTGTCCCTTCAAGTAGAGCTTTAACTCTGTACAAGCCATTCTCTATTCCTCTTTCCGCTATTTTCTTGAGTTTTATCTTGTCAATAAACCCTCCTAACGGACCCATTGGCATATCATAATCAACCCTTATACTGGTCACTGTTTCCTTTTCTTTTATGGGTTCAAAATTTACGGTAATTATCCAACTTTTGAATGGTCCTTCAATCATTTTGGCCACGATTTTTCGATGAGGAATGTATTCTGTTGTTTCGCAATCCCATTCTAATTTCTTACCATCAAAATCTCCGCTTATCCTGAATATTGTTCCAACTCCGAATCCATTCTTTACCTCTATTGGTATTACATTCAAGCCCATATTTTCCGGAAATTGGTCGGCCATGTGTTCGGGTCTTGCAAAATAGGTAAAAACTTCACTAATAGGAGCATTAATTGTCATGCTCTTATTGATCGTGGTCAATGTAAGATTCAGGATTTGTTAAACTGGATTTAAAGGTTTCTTAGTGATTCCATTTGATAAATTGGCAACTCTGGTGACCATGGCCTTTTTTGTAATACTTGCTTCCTTATAGGCATACTGATTTTTGAAATGAAGGAAGACTAAGCTTCCCTTAGATGAGTCTGAAAATTATATTTCTCACTCTAAGGGATTTTTGTTGACTATTTCATCTAGGCAACTTATTATGTCTTGTTTCGTCACCTCAATTGGATTGTTATCGAGATGTCCTCTATCAGGCATAATTACATCTGCCGCTTCATCAAGAGACTGCTTAAGACTTAGTTTTTCAAACTTTAGCTTTTGACATACTTTCTTAAATCTCTCATAATAAATTGACTTGTTAAACTTGTGTGCTACCGTTGTGCAAGAAGAAAGTGAATATCCATGAGGAACACCTTCATTGGAAAATACGTAAGAAAGTGCATGTCCTAGGGTAGTTGATGAATTGCCAAATCCAATACCAGAAAGCATTGCACCGTAAGGTAATAGCTCGTGCCTGTCATTTATTATTGCATTTTCGAGAATATCAAATGCTTCTTTGCAGAATAATTTTGTAAGCGGGTTTCCCAATTTGCTATCATATCCTTCAGATGCTTGAGCAAGAGCATCACAAGCTGAATTCCTCATAATATTAAATGGCGTTCCGGGCAAAAAGTATGGGTCCACTATTGCAGCATCCGCTAGAAATGCTTCATCCTGTAATAGTTTTTTCTTGTGATCAAAACTAACTACAGCATAAGTTGTCATTTCGGCACCTGTTCCAAAAGTAGTTGGAATGAGAATCTTTGGAACACCTGTTAATTTTCCTAGATATTTACATACATCCATAGAGCTTCCTCCGCCAAGTCCGATATATGCGGAAATTTCTTTGCCTTCAAATTTTCTCTTTATTTCTTCAATTGTTTCAATAGCAGGATCAGGTGTTACCTTGTCGTATATTTCGTATTTCTGAAGTCCCATGTAGGTTAACCATTTTTCATAGATATCAGGAGTAGTTGTAGTTATTACAAGAGAATTTTCGGGATACTGAAATTCACTGGCGGCATTGGTCCCGAAAGCTATTTTTCTTGGCATCATTACTTTCCACATACTCCTTGGTGGTAAGGTAATTGGTATTATGTTTTACGCGAATAAAATCAGCAATAGATTAAGTTATTACTGCTGAAATCTGAACCCTGCTGGCTCACTTTTGATAAATAATGATTTATTTTTCCTTGTAAAATTTAAAAAAGTTCTATTATGTAGACTTCTAGGAAAAAAACAATACCCTAGTATGAAGAATGTGGCAATTCTACATGTGATAATTAAAGGTCTTGAGTAAAATGACCCGCACAAGATTAGGTAATCTTAATGGCTAGTTTGGTTATTTTCAGAATTTCACAGGTGAAAACCGGCTTTTCATCTTAATGTCAGAAAATACCGGTCTTGTAGGTATTATTGGATGCCGGTCTTTATGTACTAATGGATGCCGGTCTTTATGTACTAATGGATACCGGTCTTGTAGGTACTAATGGATACCGGTCTAAACTTCAACTGCCTTTTTTATTGGCCTTTTAGAAATTTCTTTTACATCCAGGAACACAGTAAGAATCATGACAAATAAGATTAATCCCATTCCCAAATGCATTGTCACAAGAAGTGCATGCAATTTTTCAACAATAACGAATGCACCAAGTGTTATTTGTCCTACTACAAGTGCTGCTGCAATCATTGATGCTATTTTTGTAGATCTGGATGTCTCTTTTGATCTAAGGGTAAAAAACATGGTGACAAAGACCATTATGCCCGTTGTAGCAGCTACAGATCTATGAAAATATTCAATAATAAACTCCTTCATGGGTACGAGACCTGCTGGACAAAGAGGCCAGTCAGGACAGCTGAGTCCTACTCCTGATGAACTGACATATCCTCCGATAAAGATTAGTGCAAATAGGATCGATAAAGTAGCAAAGGAAATTTTAGTTAGGAGCATTTTATTTTGGAGTGGATATACGGACTCTTTATCATGTTCTGTTGAATCAAAGTCTACTTGTAATTTCCATTGCTACTGGACTACTAGTTTGCCCAACATGTATGGATGAACAGCGCAATAGAATGGATATTCTCCTGGGTTAATGTTGGTAGTTTCAATGTCTGCTGTTGCTCCTGCCTCTAAAATACTTGTATCAAATTGCTTTGCACTATTCGGATCA
>JAICQW010000299.1 GCA_025937665.1 Nitrososphaeraceae archaeon
AATATAGAGAGAGCATTAACAGTTATTTTCAAAATAATGCAGTCCGACCAATTCAGGGAGCACTTTGTTAATTGGAAACAGTCATGGTATTTTCCAAAGCCGGATGAGATAACGAAATTGCTTGAGAAAGCAAGATTCAGAGACATCCAAGTAAATTTGTCAGAACGAACCACAACATTTTCCGATCGTGAAGAGTTTGCTATGTTTGTAAAAACGGTAATAATGAAGCCTTTCCTTGGTTATCTCCCAAATGCGAAGAAGAAAGAACAATTTCTTGATGCATTCCTAAAGAAAATAGTGCAGTCAGGCTGGGAGTTGTCGCTAGACTATATGCGGTTAAGCATATTTGCAAGAAAATAAAAACCATCTACTTTGATATCTCCTAAATTTCTACCGAGTTATTATAAGAAATGTCATATACCTAAAGGAATCCCAGAGTAGACCTTCAGAGAAGAGACTCGATAACATGGTTATTACAAAAGAACAGATACGCGGTTGGAAATCATACAGCTTTGCGGAGAAGTAATAGCTATATCTGATTTTGTTATGAAGGGTATATGTGAAGAAGAATAATATTGACATAAAGACAACAGAAGAAGGCACAATCAGGAGTAATGAGAAGTACAATTCTTCCTCCTGCTTCCCAGAAAATAGTCCGCTTCACAAAGCAGTGATTGAAGGCATCCTAGGCTGGGAAGAGCAAATGCAGCATTATTATCATCCCCTCGATCTTCTTCATCGTTGGCGGTTTGCTGAAGTGCTGCAAACTGACCTAATAAAAAAGTGCGACTAGGAAACCGGAGTAGATCGCAGGTAAAATCCAAGACATATGCCTAAAACCATTTTGATCGAACATTTGGGTATTTAGCTTTCTCTTTTTTAGTAAAACTGTTCCAAATTTTGTGCTCGGACTGCTGCGATGCCCTGTGTGTTCTGATGAAATGTATCGATCCAAGCAAAACAACGACAAGAACCATATTTATGATTATGACTCCAATTTGAATAGAAGTGACCACTTGACGCAGATACAGTAATTGTAAATCCTATAAGGATCTAATTATAGAGAATATACGTTCAAAATGCAGCCACGGAAAGCTATTCGGTCTGACATAACTGATATCATTAAAAAAACTCAAATGAGGATAAAAAAGGCTCTAGTCGAAGGTTTCGAGTATCATCACCTGGCGATTGCAAAATCGGACCAATTCCTCAGAAAGCATGCTTTTCAACAGCTAGACTTTACTGTGATGTATGTTGATTTGGTTGGGTCAACAAGAATGAGTACCGAGCTAACACCTGACTTTCTTTCAAAGATAGTCGCTGTCTTTTCTCAAGAGGTATCGTATGTTATTGAATACTTTCGCGGGTTTGTGCTAAAATTTGTCGGAGATGCAATTATTGGGTATTTTCCACTTTTTAAGCAGAAGAGTATTGACGACATAGAGTTGTGCGGTGAGGCGATAGTTCATGTAGTAAGGCATGCGATAAACCCATTACTTTTACAAATGGGACATAAAGGAATCGAAGTTAAAATAACTTCAGATTACGGACAGCACACGATTGTCCGGTATGGCTCGGACCAAGAGAGATCTCACGTTGATATCATTAGTGCAACTATGAATTTGGCGGCAAAAATGCAATCAGTTGCAAGAGGTAATCAAATGGTCATCGGAAAGAAACTATACGATAAGTTAAGTGAAGATCTTCAAAGAATATTTGAAAAGGGAGTGTTTGACAAACACAGATGGAGCTATCATAATGTAGCAGAGCAAAAGCCATATCAATTGTACATTGCAACTTTCTGATTTAGCTATGACTTGAGACATAAACCATTCTCAGGGCGCAATGGTGACTTGATGGAA
>JAICQW010000070.1 GCA_025937665.1 Nitrososphaeraceae archaeon
AGGGATTCGAGCGGAAACGGAAGACACCTATTTGAACGAGAATGCTCGATCCAAAGACGTCATCAAAAATTAATAGAATTTTCACCATCTTCTGTTGTGGACAAGAAAACCAGATCAAAGATAGGGGAGATAGCTGTCAGAGCCGCAGAATCAGTAGATTATCTTAATGCAGGGACAGCTGAATTCTTAAGAGATGAAAAGGGTAACTTTTATTTCATAGAGGTTAACTCTCGCCTTCAGGTAGAACATCCTGTCACAGAACTAGTCACAGGTATTGACCTTGTAAAGTTGCAGATAAAAATTGCATGTGGAGAAGAGATCCCATTTAAACAGGATGATCTTAATCTGAATGGTTCAGCAATAGAATGCAGGATAAATGCCGAGGATCCATTTCATGATTTTGTTCCCTCAGTTGGACTGGTACCAGATTGTAATCTCCCATACGGACCCGGCGTAAGGGTTGACACATATTTGTATCCTGGGTGTAGTGTATCGGGGTATTACGATTCTTTGGTCGCAAAATTGATAACATGGGGACAGGACTTTAATGAAGCAAGGGTAAGAATGTCTAATGCATTAGATGAATTTTTGATAGAGGGAATAAACACAACTATTCCATTATACAGAACAATAATGAACGAGAAGAACTTTATTGAAGGGAAGATCTCAACTGATTATTTAGAAAAGTACGACATGCTAAATGTAATGCAGACTGAGCTTAAAGCAAAACAATTGAAGGAATCTGATTCCGCTATCGCATCTGCTTTACTTTTTTCTGAATATTTGAAGGGACAATACAGCACAGGAAATTCATCAAAAGATCTCTCTTTGTCAAACTGGGTGAGGACAGGTAATAAGAAAAATGGAATTTAAAATAGATAACCAGGATAACGTACTATCAGGATCAATAAAGGAATCCAGTGGTAACGGCAAGATTGTTGCTACTATAAATAATAAAGAGCATTCGATCAAAATAATCGGTCTTAAAAACAGTATACTTGAATTTATCTTGGACAATTCATATAAGACCGCAAAGATACTTGAATACGGCAGCTCTCATGTCAAAATATTGATGAATGGAGAGCAAATTATTCTCAAAAAGCATTCGAAATTGACAGAAATTTTGGAGAAATCTATGGCATTAGGTGGTTCTGCTTCTGGGGAAAACAAACTATTGAGTCAAATTCCAGGAAGAGTTGTGTCTATCATGGTCAAGGCAGGTGACCAATCAAAAAAAGGCGATTCTGTAATAGTGCTAGAGTCGATGAAAATGCAAGTTGCTGTAAAAGCACATAAAGACGGGCAAATAAAAGACATTAAGGTAAAAATAGGCGATACTGTTTCGAGAAACGATGTTGTAGCTGTAATAGAATAAAATAAAATCTTGGCCGGATATTTCCTATCCGGGTTCCTAGTCTCTCTTTAATTGTTAATTTCTTTTAGTTTACTTTTAATTTCATTGTAGTTAGGCTCAATCAGTGGGTTGTCTGAAATCCAAACATATTTTATCACTCCGTTTTTATCTAGCAAGAAAACAGATCTTTTTGCAGCATTATAGTCCTTTAACGGGCCAAGATCCTTCATCACTATGCCATAGTTACTGATTGTTTCTCTCTTGTAATCACTCAAAAGTGGAAAGTTCAGGTGTCTGTTTTCTTTGAATATTTTATTAGCAAATGGGCCATCTACTGAGATACCTATAACTGCTGTATGGTTATTTTCAAATTCGCTCAGCGAGTCTCTAAATACGCACATCTCTGTTGTGCACACTGGAGATTCTGCGGCTGGAAAGAAAGCCAGCAAAGTATTCTTGCCTTTGAATTCTCCAAGTTTGTGTATGTTCATATCAATATCAGGCAATTCAAAATCAGGTGCTACGTCACCTTCTTTTAGGTTTGTCATACATCTGGTTAATGTCTACACAATGTTAATCTTTCTATAGGATAAAATGCTCAAATAGTTTCCATTAGTACTAGGCTATTCCAGAATTATGATTTAAAGTTAAAAGAAAGATTGTTGAAATTTTCTCTATTTTTGTAGCCTGATAAATCTAGTGCTATGTATTTAAATCCCAAGTCTTTTAATTTTGAATCTACTACTGATATCTTTTCCAGGTCAAACATATCTTTTATTTCATCTTTGCCGACCTCTATCCTTGCAATGTCTTGGTGATCTCTGACTCTTACCTGTCTGACTTTGAAAATTGACTTGATTAACAATTCTGCCGTTTCTATCCTTTTTAGTTTTTCAAGTGTTACAGGCATACCGTGTGGTATTCTTGAAGCCAAGCATGAATTTGAGGGTTTGTCATAGACTGACAAGTTATTTGATTCAGCAATGTTCCTTACATCTTGTTTGTTTATCCCTAGTTCTACTAGAGGGCTTTTGATACCATTCTCTCTCAAGGCTTTGATTCCTGGACGATAATCACTTAAATCATCTGTATTTGTTCCATCTACAATCAGGTCAACATCCATTTGCCTTGCTTCATTGGACAAATATGTAGCCAATTCTGTCCGGCAATGATAACATCGCAATTGATCATTTTTCACAAATTCGGTGTTGTCTAACTCGTTGTATCTTATTATTTTATGTTCAATGTCAATCTCTTTAGCAACTCTTTTTGCAGATGTTAGTTCATCTGCAGATAGAGTATTATAATCAGCAGTAACAGCGATTGCATTTTTGTCTAATGCTTTCTTCGCTGCCATCGCCACGACTGCACTGTCCACTCCTCCGGACAATGCGACTATAACCTTTTCATTCCTGTCGTGGAACCACGATACCAATTGTTGAAAAAGATTATCTTCCAAATTCATCATCACTTGTATTTTCTTATTAATTCATGATGCACGGTATCATAGATTTTTTTGTATGGCATTTTTAGAGTCCTTGAAATTTTTTTGATATCATCAGATTCTGGTTTCATACTACTAACCGAACCATTGATACTCTTTGAAATCTTTACCTTGACTTCAAATTTGCGATTCTGAATTGATATTGGTAGTGTAATAAAAGATCTTGGTACTATTATCCTATTTATTTCATTTACTCTACATCCCAACGAACCTGTTTCACTTAAAAGAATCTGAATAAGCGATTCTCTACTTGCTTTGTCAGACAATACCTTGATTACAAATGACGGCCTGCTTTTTTTAGATATAGCATGTAGGACAGTAACATCTTTTGCGTTGTTTTCGTAAAGCACATCAATCATATTTCCTATTACCTCGCCGGTAACATCATCAACATTCGTTTCGAGTTCATAAATAATCTCTGAATCGTGTTCCAGTTTTGAGTTTGAGTTTGAGTTTCCAATAACCACTCTCAGTATGTTAGCAACATTTCTTTCCTCTTTTTGTCCACCACCATTCCCTATTTTTTCTGGTATAATTGGAGGATATTGAGAAATATGCTCAGAACCCAAACTGATTAGCATGGAAGCACCTGTGGGCGTTGTAAGCTCACCGTCAAGTTTACCAGGTACTAGTAAGATGTTACTTCCATTTAAAATCTCAAGAATCGCATTACCGGGATTTGGAACAAATCCATGGGAAAATTCTAATAATCCGTTGCCTACGGCTACATCCGTAGAATAAAATCTTCTTGAAAGAAGGTTCAAATTGTCCAAGGCAACAGCAGTACCTATGAGGTCTGCTGCAGTATCAATGGTCGAGACTTCATGCAATCGGACACTGGCATAACTACTGCCATGAATTTTTGATTCCGCAAGTATGATGCGCTTTAATGAATTAAGAACAAATGATTTTGCAACCTTTGACAGATGAAGTGAATCGCTGCAAGCAGAAATTGCTTTGTATACTACACTTCCTGTTCGTGAATGTGCCGAATCCGAATAGTCAAACAAGAACTTGGTACATGAAATGCCATGAGAGGTAGTTTTTAAGAAATCAACATTTCGTATTTTGGTTTCTTTAAAATAATCCTGACATGCATAAATTGAATCGATTACTTTTTTTTTATTTGCTCCAACATCGATAAGGCTACTTAGGAGCATGTCGCCAGAAATACCAGCGATCTGTGAATCTATTATTACTATTTTAGTCATGTAAGCGAAAATTCTCCCTTCTATATCCTGTTTATATAATTTAAAGATTGTTGTTTATTACTAATTTGGACTTGCATTTAAAAAAAATGTATAATGACTTATCATTTATCAAAAGTTTACAGTGAAATAGATTCAAGGGCTTTTTATGCAGAGTCTAAATTATTGATACTTAGTTTAGCACTATTACAGAACGCAATTGGTACAATGCATAGTTTCAGTATTGCAAAAGGATTTTGGGATTGAACAGACAGTGCTAACTATTGATATATTCTATTAGATTGGTAATAGAGTTAAAATTACCAACTTCAGACAAATTATGTGCATCACTGCCCAAGTGAAAGTCAATCTTGTTATCTTTAAAGACTCTTAACCATTTCATAGGCGGCCTTTGATATTTTGCGTTAATTTCCACAGTCTTACGATTGGTTTTTAATAATTGTGATAATTCCAATAGTTCGTCATCAGTCAAGTCAAATGATTCTTCTGGAGCCAAGTGTCCAATAACTTTTACATATGGTAAAGTAATTGCCGATTTCAGAGCTGAAAACCAGTCTTGTTTATTATTATACTTTGAATGAAAACTTGCAATCAAAAAGTGCCCTTCATATTCAACAGGGAAATCAACAGTTCCATCCTTCAGGATTTTTGCTTCAAAACCTGAAATTATGGTTATCTTTGTTCCAGAGGATACCATTCTATCGATTTCTTCTAGATACCTTGGTATCCACTCAGATGTTCTTCTCACATGCTCCGCAAAGGCAAGAGTATTCAAGTTAATTTTTTCTGCACGTATCGTTACATTTTCAATCGACAGTTCTTGAGGTGAATGATCATTGTAATTGCTATGAACATGATAGTCTTTTTTTAGGTCCAGCAAGGGCATATTAATTATCTGAATGCATATTTAATTTCTTTTGGAACGTTGACAAAGAGGCAAATTGAATAATATCGTTCAAAATTCTTATATGATACCAGACAAAATTTTAATTTGGATAAGGATTATTAATTGAAAGTCTCAAATTCCACCATTCTGGTTCCAGGTGCGTCTGCACCCGCTGCAATTAATACAATAAAATCTCTGAAAATGGTAAAATATCCAGTAAGGATAGTTAGTTCCGATACAAATCCTCTTTCTGCCGGTTTCTATATGTCGGATGCGCATGAACTGTTACCGGAAATAGAAAGTAAATCATATCTATCGAGGCTCTTTGAAATAATAACAAAACATAAGATTAGTATTCTCATGCCATCCTCGGGATATGACATTTATCATTACAGCAAATACAAGAAAAGATTATTGAAGTTGGGAGCTTTACCTGTGGTGAGTGACGTAAAGACTATGGAAATTTGTAGAGATAAGATGCAGACATATAATCATCTCTCGAAAAAATTTGATCTACCTCTAACTACATTGGACTCAAAAAAACTAGAAGAATTTCCAATAATTGCAAAACCTAGATACGGAAAAGGGAGCAAAGGTATTATCAAAATAGAAAATGCACAGGATTTGAGATATATTCAATCAAAACAAAATGGATTGATTTTCCAAGAATATTTGCCTGGCACTGAATATACAATAGATGTTCTTTCAGACCTCGAAGGCGAACCTATAATAGCCGTTCCTAGAGTCAGGATTCAGACAAAAGCTGGAATCTCTACAGTTGGAAAAATTATCAAAGATGAAAATATTTCTGAAACCTGTAAATCGATCGCAAAATATCTAAAGATTCAAGGACCGTGCTGCATTCAGATGAAGGAGTCTAATGAAGGTACTCTCAAATTAGTTGAAGTAAATCCGCGGTTGGGTGGTGGCACCATTTTTACCGCACTGGCCGGTGCGAATTTTCCTGCAATGATTTTGGATATGGCAATGGGTAAGCGAATTAAGATGCCAAGGATATCTGAAATCACAGTTGTGAGATATTTTGAAGAGATAGTAGTGGAAAATCAAAAGGCAATGAAACTCCACTAGAATTTAGTATGAGCCCAATATTTTGTGACAAGTTTTTGTCACAGCTAACACCGTTTACTTGAAATACTTCGCCAATATTACAGGGCCAAAATCCGGTAAACTTCATCATGATTACTGAAAACCCAACTATCATTATAATGGTAACAAGTATTGCACTAACATAGGCCAAAACTTTGAATCACTTGTTAACTGAGGTGAAGGGGTTATTAAAAAAGAAAATCATTTTTTTATTATCTCCAAGTTCTGTTTCTGATAGTTATTGCAGAATATATTAGAAACCAAGTATATACAAAAGTAGTAATAAACGTAAATGGGGGTCTATACAACCATAATCCATCATCCGGGTTTCTTAATCTATACTCTACAGCATATATCATTCCTGTAAACATTACACCTGCAATCCAAAATAACACTGAAGTAAAATCACCTTTAATAGGCAAAATTGCAATTGTATAGAATAAAATATACGGCCTGATAAGTTTCATGGCAGTTTGGATATAATACAAAAGCGCAATAAAAGAGGGTCTTTTCCAATAGATACCACCAGTTGCAAACAGACTTCGAATAAAGCTCTTCTTCCACCTTATTTGTTGTTTTGCTAACGATTCAAATGTTTTGGGTACGCCTACATTTACTTTAATGCTGTTTGAATATTCCACATTCCATTTTATGGGGCGATCGGCAAATTCTACATCAGGGTCTAATGATTTTTTCATTGTTTCAATATCATCGTTTCCCGTTTTCAAGATGGGCATATGTTCAAGCTGTGTCTTATCAGTCGAAGAGTCAATTGTTGTACGAGTGCCCAAAATGTGAGCTGTCATCCTCCTATCAGTACAGAATTTAAAATCTATTCCCAAGAATCTGTCATTTGCCCATTCGTGAATAAAGTCTTGAATTGCAACTCTTCTGTAAAAACTGAGTGATCCGGAACAGCATGTTACTGATTTGAAGGAACTTTCAGCAGCCTTTATTGATCTACAGGATATATCTATGTAAACTTGTTGAAACTTCTCAATGGTATTTCCACGTTGCGCGTCTCTAACCCTTCCATGGCAGGTCAATGCTCCTAGCTTTCTGTCGTGATGAAATATTTTTGCGGCTTTCTCGACAGCGTCAAATGCCATATCGCAGTCACTGTCCATAAATGCATATATTTCTCCACGAGCAATTTCGCTAGCTGCTTCAACTGCCCTTTTCTTTCCAACGCTCTTTGAAAGATGTAAGATACGAAAATTAGTTATTCTGTTCTCTTTACGCATTTCATCGAGAACCTCTCCAGTCTTATCAGTACTGCCATCGTTCACTACAATGATCTCCTTATTCATGTAAGTTTGATTCAAACAAGACTGAACACAATTCCGAATATTCTTTTCTTCATTTTTTGCTGGAACTACTATACTTATCAAAGGACCGTTTGAAACGTCGACATTTTTCGCACTCAAATATGGATCTTTATACTTGAAATATGAAAGCACGAGTATGCACAACAGGACAAAACTAGTTAGAAAACTGTAGATACCTACGAACGGATCTACCAGAGTAATTGTAAAATAAACTTTGGCTGCTAAAACGCATCCCACAGCCACTACCATCAGTACCCTGGCAATCCATTTGCTTTTTTCAACCTCTGAATATCGTGAAGTTTGTTCTTGCAAGGTCATCCATAGACACCAATCCTATCAAATTTTAGTCTAGATGATAACGCCATTAATATTGCTTCACTAGATGTAGTGTTTGTTTTTCTTATTAATTTTGTCATTCCAATGAGCATGAAATTTTTGACAAAAAGGGTTGGCCTAGATATGAGGTGCAATTTCCCTGACACTAAATTTCTTCATATCTACGTCTGTGGCACCATCCCATCTAAAAGATGCGATTGGCCCACCCCAAGTAATAATTTGATCAGGATTGCCTCCGCATTCAGTTCCTGTATTTCCCCAACCACCTTTGTCTATTTTTTCGGCAGCCTTGATCCAATCGTTGTTATTTTTCTTATCTACCCATAACTCTAGTTTCACTGCAGGTTTATCATCCTGGATAATGTTGTACATTATCACTTTAAGCCCTACCCACTTTCCCTTTATAGGCCCAATATTTTCTCCAAATTCTCCAAAGACATAACCTCCTGAATGCCATTGTTCCTTTGAGAATCTGGTTGATCCATCAAAGAATAAGTCACCTTTGTAAGCGACACCCTCGCAGCCAGGTGGTGAACCATAACCGGTATGTCTTGCTCCCCTTGCATACCACACAAAATTATCATTATCACCGCTGTTCAGCTTGACATATCCCGTAATTTCCACATCTTTCCAGTCGTTTGGTGATTGCATATATCCAGCAAGAGCTATTTTGTTATGATTCAAAGTCTTGATTTCTTCAGGGTTAAATCCAGATGAAGTAAACACACCCATTCTCACCTTGGTGGATTTTATCTTAAACGAACCATCAGAATTCTTTGTCATCGTAGTTTGCGGTGAGAATCTAGAGTCACTACTGGGGTCAGAATTGAGATACCATTGTTCCCCATCTTTCTTTGTTGAATAAATTTTGGTTACTCCAAACTTGTCAAGGTTTTTTTTTTCATCATCTGAGTTGGTGTCGTCTTGATCATCATTACCATTACTTGACTGGCTGACATCCTGATCTGTATCACTTACATCACAGTTTTCATCAATCTGTCCATTTCCATCATTATCCTGACCATCTCCG
>JAICQW010000226.1 GCA_025937665.1 Nitrososphaeraceae archaeon
CCTCTCCATCAGATTCATGTCCCAATATATTGTATACCGACTCTCTTATTCCTGTCAAATTAATTACAAGATTCATCTTGCTCAGTTGCATCATTTGTGTAACATTGGCTGTTATTGGAAGCATTTCTCTTCTTATCATCTCCAGAACAGAGTTCTTTCTTGCCAGTAAAGCAGAGATAGCTGGTTTAATCATCAATGCCAATCTGGCTCTGAAATAAGTTTCGTCCTTATTGGATTGATAAGCTAGTCGTGGTAGATTAATAGCTAAAGAGTGTAGGCTTACAACTGAACTTGATTTTTCGTCAGATACAGTTTTTACAACTCCTAGATGACTCCTATAGTTCTTGGATACGGACAGAATACCTCCGTGTTTGACGATATTTCCAATCAAATCTGCGTTTGTACTTAGCGATTCCCTATCATTACCAACTAAGGATATTGCAATAGTGGGTAAAGGCGTATACTCCAAATATTTCAGATAAGCTGTCAATACCGGTCTAGTAATTGATTTACATTCAGCTGAAATAGGGAATGTAAAAACTGGAAAACCAGATAAAGAATACGATCTGGATATTGATGATGAAATAAATGCCCTGGAAAAAGCCGATTCTATTTCTTCATCACTTGCCTGGATTTTATTTGAAATGGTAGAAACAAAACTATCAAGTATTATCTCCCTAGAAGTTTCCCTGCTTAAGACCGAAATCAATACAGGCAAAACTGCAGTTATATCATCTAGAGTCTTAATAGGTCTCACCCTTGAAACATTCAAGTATTTTCCTTTGAAGTTTAAGCCATTTTCAATGATGTTCTTTGTATCAATGAATACTGTGTCGGGCATAAGGTTCCAAAGTCCAGTGTTCGAAATGTTTAGTTCACCAGCAAGATGCATATCGGTTATGTCTTTGGGTAACATGTTAAACAACAAGTTTTCGGAAAAAACAGCAAGAGAAGTTTCCGACAAAATACCCTCTACACCATTCTTGCTTAATAAGGGGTTGTTAAACATATCAGAGATATCAGATCCCGGAATACCGAGCCTGGCTAATTTCGATCTAAATTCCTCGTAGCCATGCTCTATCAAGATTGAATTCACTGTCTCTCTAATAAGAGAGGATGTAAGGTACACAGTTTGGAACTTGTAAACCTTGTTTTCTACCTCTTCAGTAATCTTGTGTGCCTGCTCAAGAGGCATATTTGCCTCCCTAACTAACGATTGAGTTATCCTATTTGAATTAAATTCTTCAATTGAATGTCTAGAAGTTCGTACATACATTTTTCCACTTTCGATAATGGATCTCTCTTCAATTTGTCTTGCTAGACTCAGAACTAATTTCCCGAGGTTGGTAATAGTATACCTTCTTTCGGCTTTATTTAATGCTACAAGAGATTGCCTCAAAAGCTTCCTTAAATGGTAAGCAAATTTACCCGACTCTTTTTTAGATTTAAAACCAGCCAACGATTTCAATTCTGAATAAGTTAAAGGACCTTTGGAATTTAAAATGCGAAGTATATCTATTCTATTCGGACTAGCCATTACGGAGAAAATCATCCTAACTCTTTTTGCCGCTTGTAAAATTCCAGTAGGTTTAGATTCTGATTGTGTTATTAGATCATGGCTAGCCTCTATCTCCATCTCACCCGATATTATCTTGAGATAATTTAAAATTGGGTCGTAAATAGTTATTGACTAACAGTACAAAACAATTTACCTATGAGGCGTCGGAAAAGTAAAATCTAAATCATTACTTCGTTTTCCTCTAATAAGGAATCATATTCATTTTTGTTTTTGATAACATTGATAGTCGCGGGTATGTCTGGCAGCTTTTGTCTTGTCTCTTCCTCAACACTCTGTTCCACTTCACTCAGAATTCTCAGTGCTTCTTCATCTACATGCATGGGTATTTTTACTTCTGGATTAACATTGTAATTTAGAATTTCTGATGAGGCGTTTGTAACATCATTAAGTACTTCGTGTGCCGTAGGTATTACCATTGAAATATCTTTCTCAATATCTTTTATCAAATCTATCGTTGGATTTATTGTATCCATTATGACAGTAAACTCACCTATTATGGTTGAGCGCAGAGCTACGACCTCAAGGGACATTATCATGTTTCTTGTCGTATGCTGAACTCTATGTATATTCACAAGTTCACTTGCCAGTGCCTTGGCTCGTATATTGTTACCCCCTTTGATGTTTTCTACAATTTGTTTTCTAAAGTGAGTATCCATTACTTCAAATTTCTTTGAGAGCTTGTTCAACTTTGTAATCTGAATACTAATAACCTGAGCAGCATTAGAGAGGTCGTTTTGAAGCTGGGTATGATGCTGCATCAAGAAAATATTGTTTTGCATGAATGTAAGAATAATTGTCAGTCTCTGTCAACAAAAGAGTAACATAAAGCTAATCTAACTAAATTCTAGTATATGGACAAATCTATCCTTACGCAAAATAAAAGGGGGAGAAAAATTACTTTAGATAAAGAAAAGTGCTAGTTTCCTTGTTTTTCTAAAGTAAGTCCATGTTTGGCATCATACCCCACAACTTTTACAGTAGAGCCAATAGGAAGATCCGCTGGCATTTTGATTCCGGGTAGAAATCCCGATGCGGAAAAAGGAGCGTCTCGCAGCTTGAACACTACCCAAGCATAGGAGCTTATATCCTCGAAACCTTCAGGGGCCACCGCCTGAATTGTATGAGTCACGACGGTACCAATCCCAGGGAATTCAACAAATTCGAAATCGCTTTTAGAACATCCACTACAATAATACATTGTCTCAAGCATTACTTTTCCACAATTATTGCACTTGTTTGCTAGTATCATTCCATTTTTTGCTGTTTGGATAAATCTTTCATGGGTACTAG
>JAICQW010000056.1 GCA_025937665.1 Nitrososphaeraceae archaeon
GATACTAAATTTTTCAATAGCAGAAGTAGTGTCCATAATAACATTTTGCAATCTGCTTGATATCCAAAAATCTTCCAGATCCATATTCAAGCTACTCTGAGCTCTGAAAATCTCTAAGTGTGCATATATGTTTCTATAGATTTCAAACAATTTGGCTCTAATTCCTTTTACTAAATCAAAAGAAAAGTCGGAATCCTGTAATATCTCTGCCGACGACAGCATAGTAAGACGAATTGAATCAGCACCATATTCCTCTATCGCGTGACGCAATGGTATGATATTTCCAAGGGATTTGGACATTTTTTTACCTTCCATTAGTACCGATCCATTTACAACAATTTGTTTGGGCCATTTATCCTTGGGGAATATTGCGGCATGATTGAATATGAAGAATGCAAGGTGATTAGGGATCAAGTCTCTTCCTGAATGCCTGGAATCTACTGGATAAAAATACGCAAATTCATTTTTAATTTTTTCAAGTAACTGAATGGATATTCTTGATTCCTTGGCTACGATATCTGGATTATTCTTTCCTAGTAAAACATAATCAAAGAAATTATCATTCAAATTATCTGCCAATACCTTATCCTCATTATTTTGCAAGTCCTGATTATTGCTAATGTGTCTTGACATTAAATAATAGGCCATATAGATAACAGAATCTGCCAGACTTTCTATTATCCACTCATTGTCCCATGGAAGTTTTGTTCCCATCCCACTTTTTCTTGCACATGCCCTCTCCTTCAACCAATCAATAACATTGGTGAATTCTTGTCTTATTTCATCAGGTAGAATTTCCATTTTATCAATTAGTTCATACGCCAATTTTTTCCAATTTTCATCTCCATAATTGATAAACCACTGGTTTGTTAGTAGCTTAACAACACAGGTAGTTCCGCATCTACATTTTACTGCATTTTTCAGTTCATACATAGTAGTTCCAATCCCTTGACTGATTATTTTTGCCTTGATAGTTTCTCTAGCCTCCATTACACTCAAATTTCCAATTTCATCTATGTCGGGTAAAACTTTACCATTGTGAAATTCGTCCGAATAAAGCTTGTTGGTAGCCTCCTCTAATTTAGGATCATTTTGATCTCTAATAGAATAACTAGTAACAATAGTTTCTGCAGCCGATGAGCCATTTGAAGGATACGCATCAGTTTGGATTATTTTGATAGGAACAACATTACCTGTGATGTTGTATTTTCTTAAAGTATTATCGTCCCTCCTTAAATCAACCAGAGCCTGATAATCATAGGGTGCGTGGGCTGGAACAGACATGACAATTCCAGTTCCATTATTGGGATCAACAAATGATGCCGGGAATATGGGAACTTGTTGTTTCCTTTTTTCATCAAATACGGATTTACCTATTAAATCAGAACCGTTAATCTCTGAAATCAATGTAACACTAGCATTTAGAAATTCCATCTTTCTTGCCGCTTCTTTTGTAATTATCCATTTCTCGTTGTTCACCTCAGCAATAACATATTTTATATCGGGATTTATCCATAAATTTGTCACACCAAAAATAGTTTCTGGTCTTAATGTTGCAGTTGGAACAACGTACTGGTCTTCAAATTTAAATTTTACAAGAACATATTCGATAAGATCGGGCTCAATATCGCCGACAGTATCATGTTGACTCACCGGATTTTGATCTTGAGGACACCATCCTACAGGATGAGAGCCCTGCACTATCAAGCCATTCTTCTTAAGGTTTCTAAATTGCCATGAGATGAATTTCGAGTAGCCCTTGTCTATAGTCGTAAACTCTCGCCTCCAATCTATGGAATAACCCATTTCGTTCATTCCTTGTTTAATTTCTTGATGAAAATAGCTAGCTATTTTTCTAGGTTCTTTGAAATTCGATATGATATCATCGGGAATCTTGTATATGTGTTGGAAGGTCTCTATCAGCTCTAAATCATTAGATTTTATCCTCTGTGACATCGATACAATAGGTGTTCCTGTATAGTGGAAACCCATTGGAAACAATACATTATAGTTGTTCATACGCTTATACCTTGCGTGGACATCGGCAAGAGTATATGTTCGCCCATGTCCTACGTGCTGTGGAGAATTTGGGTAAGGATATGCTACAGTCAGGAAATACTTTCTTTTATGTGATTGTGGATCGGTTTCAAAAAGTTTATCATCGATCCATCTCTTCCTCCATTTTTCCTCAATTCTACCCCAATCAAGTTCGGCATTGGGTGCTTTTTCAACTGAATCAACCATTTTTTTCACTAGAGTCTATATTTGTAATCAGATTCTCAAGATTCTTCAGACATTCATTAATCTTGCTCTTATCCTTACCTCCACCCTGGGCAAATTTATCTGTACCTCCACCTCCCGTACCTCCGAGTTTCAATGAAATTTCCTTTGCAATTCTAGATGCTTTAATGATTTTTCTTGATTCATCTCCAACGAATACAATGACTTTTATGCGCTCATGATCCTGAACAAGGGCAACATATACTAAGAAAGGATCGATATTGATACTCTTTTCTCCCAATGCAATATAATATTCGTCCCCCATTAGATCATCGAAAGTGCCATAAACCTTTAATGCTGATTTAGTTCTAGTCGCCTGTTGCGTAACTATTGCGGCCATATTGTCTGAAAATCTGTTAATAAGTACTCTAAATTTTCTTTTCATCTGGTCATTTTCTAATGTTACTTTATCAAATGATTCAATCAGCTTCTCTCTACTTGATCCCAGAGATTGAGCAATATGTAGCAATTGAGAGTCCTGAGACTGCACATATTGCAAGGCCTTATTCCCAGAAACAAACTCAAGTCTTACTACACCATCTTGAATTCTCTCAGTCTTTAGAATTTTTATAAGACCAATTTCACCTGTCTTATTAACATGTGTTCCACCACATGCTTCGACATCCCAACCATCTATGTTCACTATCCTTACATTGTTTGAGGGGACTGCACCTCCTTGATAAATCCTGAATGTATATTTCTCTTCAGCGTTTGACCTTTCAAATACATTGATGTTAATTGCTAAATTTCTTTGTACAACTTCATTGGCAGTATTTTCTATTTGCTTGATTTCTTGTTTGGTAAGAGCTGAATGATGAGTAATGTCCAACCTTGCATAATTTTCATCCTTGAAGGCAGAATTCTGCCATATCCAAGAACCAAGATTGTTTCTTGCAGCTGAATTCAATATGTGTGTTGCACTATGATTTTTGGTTATAGCTTGTCTTCTTACATTGTCAACAATTCCGTGAACTATTTTATTGTCTTGAAGATCCTTGGATGGATCTTGTATCTTATGTAAGACTAGATTGTCCTGCTTTATGACATCTATTACTTTGATACCTTCAATAGTACCGAAATCAGGCTCCTGTCCACCTCCTCTGGGGTAAAATGCCGTTTTATCCAAAATCAAGTACTTGCCGTTAAGTATCTTGAGAATTTTTGCGTCAAATTCTCTGATAGATTCATCTTCGTAATACAATAACTTCGTAGGTATTATGTCAGCGCCTGTCTCGATAACAGGTACCGGGATGGATTCATGTGTAGTATGAAGCTGTGCTAACTTTACGTAAAAATCCGGAGGTATTTTTTCTATAACGCCAGTTTCAAGTAGGAGATCAGGTGTAATACCATCTGACTCATACATCCTTATCAGGTCTTCAACACTAGGTTTCTTGTTGGATTCACGCATGGAACTTGCAATAGAATACATTCTTTCCTTTGACGAAGAATATCTATCAGACTCGATCTGCATTATTTTCCGAACATCATTTTTGTGCTCTTTTAGTTCAGGATACATTGGTTTTAGATACTCCATATGTAGATCCATTACATCCTGCAAATCGAGTTTCCAACCTAATCGGGCAAGGAGTGCAAGAGTTCTTCTCAATATTATTCTAAGATTGTAGCCTCCTCCTACATTAGATGGCAATGAGCCATCAGAAATTGCAAACAACAATGTCCGGGTGTGATCAGCAATAATTGATAGTGTTTCAACCGGTAGGACAATTTTTTCCAAATCTTCATACGATAGACCAAGTTCTTTGGCAATATTGATCTTTAGTAGTCTTGGATCATTTTCATAATTTGAGTATTTCTCAGAAACTTTCTTAAAGTAACGGGATAGAAATTCTGATTTTGAATCAATATCGATACCAATTATGTCAACCAGTTTCTTGAATATGGGTCCAAAAGTAGCATCGTAACTTGTGGGACTCCCTAACGTAATCCATGATAGGCGTTCAAGTCCCGCTCCCATATCTATTATCTTGTTGTCAAGTGTGCGATAGTTATTTTCATCCCCCTCAAACTCAGTAAAAACTGCATTCCCAAGTTCCAGTCCTCGAACAAAGTACTCCAAAGAATAACCAAAAGCCCCTGCTCCCATCCAAACATCCTCAACAAATGTAATTTCTTCAGATTTTATACCAAGAACATCCGTAAGCAGAGAGTGATCCAGCTCCATACACCTGTCCTTCCAATATCCACCGGGAGCGTCGGCGTTACATGTTTGACCTACCATGCAAAAGCTAGTATAATGTCTGCCGGTGATTCCAACGTTTTCAATATCATTAAATCTGAGACACATTTGAGGAACTACAAGCGGATTTCTGGGAATTTCAAACACGATTTTTCCATTCATTACTCTCTGAAAGTCCACAATGGATGCAATTGTATAATACAGGTCCTCCCTCCAACGACACACCACAGGATACCTTTGAATTATTTCATGATCATTTTTTCTAAAGAAACTACTCAGTTCCTTCCAGGTATTCACAAAATCTAGTCTTTTTGATGTTGGTGGATCTCCGATAAAGCTATAGTTATCATGTTCAGGGCAAGATTCCCTATGATTAATGGCCCAAAAGAATTTTCCGCATAACTTACAACTTTGCCTCTTGAATCCTTTTTCATCAAACAATGAGACTTTGTAATACTTATCAGGATTAGAAGAAAAAAGTGATAATAATGACTGTTTTTCCATTTCACACAAATTATTTGACAATGCTATTAATGCTTTTGTAGGTTTCTATTAACAACAATTATCAAGATAGCAATTAACTCAATTTTAGTTTCCTCTAGCATTATGCATTAATGTATTTATGATATTTCACTCAAGACAATACTCGATTTTCCAGACATCATTTTAGTATATTAGATATTGTAAATCTTCGCTTGTGTGTTTTCGCATTAATGGTTCACCCAGGTTTCTACTGTGAAGATGAGTCAATTTCAGTGAGATGGGATCTTCTCACAATAGCTAGAATTTGCGTTAAAAGGTTAAATTAACCTGTTCATTAAAGTTCAAATTATCAAGGTTCATCAATTTGAGTAGCCCAGACCTTCAAACTTGGAAAAGGACACACTATTCCAAAGATATCGATAGTTCGATGGATGGTAAGGAGGTAATTATTGTAGGATGGGTCTCTTCTATACGCGAACATAGTAACATAAAGTTTCTAACTATAAATGATAGATTTGGAAATATTCAGGTTATTTTAAAGAATAATGAATATCCTGATTCTCTTTCATCAGAAGTACAAAAGATTAGAGAACATGCTTCGATGGCAATAAAGGGTAAAGTTAGAAGTGAAGCGAAAGCTCCAAGGGGAATTGAAATAAGTCCAATTGAATTTAAGATCTTATCCTTGGCAAATAAAAATTCTCCTATCGTTATTCAAAGTAGGAAAGGAGTCGGAATTGATACCAGATTGGATCTTCGAGCAATAGATCTTCGTAGACCTTTTCTTCAATCAATTTTTAGCATAAGATATACTGTATTAAATTCCTGCAGGAAATTTCTTGGAGATGAGGGTTTCATAGAAGTTAACACTCCTAAAATAATTGCCACGGCGACTGAAGGTGGTGCAACACTCTTTCCCATCTTTTACTATGACAGGGAAGCATTTCTAACTCAAAGTCCTCAGCTTTATAAGGAACAGCTTACAATGGCATTTGAAAATGTATTTGAGATAGGTCCAATCTTTAGGGCTGAACCTTCCAGAACAAACAGACATTTGTCAGAAGCTACATCGATTGATATTGAAAAAGCATATGCCGATTATAATGACATAATGGAAATTTTAGAAAAGATGATACATTTTCTTTGGGACGAAGTAAGAACCAAAAACAAGTCACATCTTGAGTACTTAAAAATAGAAATACCAGATTTATCACTTCCATTTCGAAGGTACAGATATTCCGATCTTATAGAAAAGTTGCAAAAGTCAGGTGAGTCTATTGAGTGGGGGGATGACATTTCGCAGCAAAAATTACGAAACCTCAATGATGATGACATGAAATATTTTTATTTTATCATTGACTGGCCCACATCAATAAAACCATTCTATGTTAAACCAAAATCGACGGGTACAGAGTGCGAATCTTTTGATTTGATGTATGGTAATCTTGAGTTGTCTTCGGGAAGTACAAGAATTCATGATAAGAGCGAGCTAACTGAAAGAATGAAAAAACAAGGGCTAAACACTGGTGCGTTCGATTTCCATTTAAAAGTTTTTGAATATGGTATGCCCCCCCATGCAGGATTCGGTATGGGGTTAGAACGATTAATTATGAGCATGTGTGGTGTTGATAATATTAGGGATGTTGTGCTGTTTCCTCGAGATATAGATAGGTTGTCGCCTTAACAAATAAAATATCTATTAAAAGATGACATTAACATGATTTCAAAAGAAGATTTAGAACATCTCGCTCAAATATCACGAATAAATTTAACTGAATATGAACTTGAAAAATTTCCTAAACAACTAGACAAGACAATAGAATACATCGATATTCTTGGAGAACTTGCATCTGATGATTCAGTTAATTTAGACTTGCAGGAATTAAGATTTGAAGAGCTTAGAACGGATGAGATAAGGATGTCTAATAATAAGCAACTCAACAAGAACATTACAGAAGATGGATTCTTAAGAGGTCCTAAGATGAAATAGAATGACAAAACTAGACGATCTGCTTGCATATGAAGTAGTTGAAGGCCTAACTGAAGGTCAGTTTACTGCTGAAGAATATGTTATCTCTATACTTAAGAGAATAGAAGAAGTCGAGCCAAAAATACATTCATTTATCACATTGGATACTGAGGGAGCTTTATCTTCTGCGAAGCTTATAGACAAGAAAATAAGAGAAAAAGAAGATATAGGTCAACTAGCAGGGGTAACAGTAGGCATAAAAGATAACATTTCTACAAAAGGTATCAAAACCACATGTGCTTCAAAAATTCTGGAAAACTATGTTCCTACATACGATGCGACCGTAATAAGGAACCTGAAGGAAAATGGCGCCATTCTATTGGGAAAATTGAATTTGGATGAGTTTGGAATGGGTTCAACGACGGAGTACAGCAGGTATCATCCAACTCACAATCCGTGGAATTTGGATTATGTTCCCGGCGGTTCCTCGGGTGGAAGTGGAGCGGCAGTAGCTGCTGGAGAATGTACTGTTGCTCTTGGATCAGATACTGGAGGTTCAATAAGATGTCCTTCTAGCTTCTGTTCTGTAGTTGGACTTAAACCAACTTACGGCAGGGTAAGCAGATCAGGACTAATCTCATATGCGAATAGTCTGGAGCAAATTGGTCCTATATGCAGATCGGTTAAAGATTTGGTAATGATGTTAAACATCATTTCAGGAAAGGATGCGATGGATAACACAAGTATGCCGTCGTCGCCAATTACCGTTCCCAATAAATCTAATAAATTAAACGTGGCGGTAATAAAAGAGTTAATTACTGACAGTGATCAAGAGGTTGCAAAATCAGTTTATTCTACATCAGAAAAATTTCAGGAGATCGGATGCTCGTGCGAAGAAGTTTCAATTAAGAATTTGCATTATGCATTACCATCATATTATACTCTTGCTAGTGCTGAAGCAAGTAGTAATCTCGCGAGATATGATAATATCCGATATGGGTTCGACTATCCAATAGGGGAGTATAAATGGGATACCTATTTTAGCAACGTCAGAGAAAACTTCGGAGAAGAAGTAAAAAGGAGAATATTAATTGGATCATATGTTCTTTCTTCTGGATATTATGGCAAGTATTATCTTAAGGCAAGGAGATTAAGGTCCCTATTACGTTTAGAATTACTCACACTATTCAAAAAATATGATGTTTTAATTGGCCCAACCATGCCCATACTTCCTTTCAAATTTGGTGAAAAGATAGACGATCCAATAAAAATGTATTTGGTTGACGTAAATACAGTGATAGCAAATCTAGCAGGCATTCCCGCAATATCGTTACCCATTGGATTTAGTAACGGTCTTCCAATCGGGCTGCAAATAATGGCAGCACCCTTTGAAGAACAAAAGCTAATCGATGCATCATATGAACTTGAAAGAGTTATAGATATCCAAAGGAGACCAAATTTGATATGAGCATGGTAATGATTGGATTAGAAATTCATGCTCAAATAACTGCCCTCAATAGTAAATTGTTTTGTTCATGTCGGGGTAATTATCGAGATCTTAGACCCAACCGTAACATTTGTGAAATATGTTGTGGACTTCCTGGTTCCCTACCAAATATCAATCAAAAGGCAATTGAATATTCAACAATGACTTCTATAGCATTAGGGTGTAAAGTGCCTGACAAAATTATGTTTTACCGTAAGAATTATTTTTATCCTGATCTACCAAAAAATTTTCAGATTACCCAGTACAATGTTGATGGAATTTCTAGTATAGGGATAGACGGCAAATACGAGCTGGATGATTCAAAGCAAATAAGAATCAGTAGAATACAATTGGAAGAAGATCCAGGCAGGATCGTTTATTCTGAAGGTGGAATGAATGTCAGAAATACTGCATTGATAGATTATAACAGGGCAGGAGTTGCCTTAATCGAAATAGTTACAGAACCTGATTTCACAGGTCCAAGGGAAGTCAGACAATTTCTAAATAAACTATCCCTGACACTTGAACATCTTGGCGTATGTGACACTCTACTTGAGGGCTCTGTTAGGTGTGATGTAAATGTGTCCATGAATGGTGGTAACAAGGTAGAAATCAAGAATATCAATTCCTTCAAGGAGGTTGAAAAAGCCATCAATTATGAAATCACCAGGCAGTCCAGTGTGTATAACCGCAATCTCAGCATAGAACATGAAACTCGACACTGGGATGATAAGAAAAAAATTACATTTAAGGCCAGGAGTAAAGAAGAGGAACATGATTATCGTTATTTTCCGGAACCCGATATTCCAGTAATCGTCTTAGGCAGTGATTTTGTTGCTAATCTAAAGGAACGAATGCCAGAACTACCAAATCAAAGATTCGAACGCTTTAAATTAAAATATAAACTTTCGGAACATACTTCCAACATTCTCATAAATGACAAGAAATTGGCAGATTTCTTTGAGTCTACTTTGAAATTACACTTTTCACCAACTGAAATAGCAAACATCCTAGTTACTGACTTTAAAAGTTTGATCGAAAATGATAATGAAAGTACGGATTACTTGAAAAACTTGAAAGTGAAACCGGAGCATATCGCAGAATTGGCGAAATTGATTGAAGGTAATAAAATTAGTAGAATTACTGCAAAGGATATTCTAGTAAAAATATTTGAAAGTGGAAAGCTACCATCGGAGGTTGTCAATAGTAGTAATTCCTACAAAATAGCCGACGAAAAAACAATAATGGATGCTGTTCAGTCAGTTTTTGATACCGAAAAGTCTGCAGTTGAAGATGCAAAAAAGAATACCGAGGCGATTAATTTCTTGTTAGGTAAGGTAATGAAATTTACCAATGGACGAGCAGACCCAAAAATTGCTAGGCGTCTAATTAATAGCAAATTAAGTGACCCTGAGAAGCAGTGATTTTCATTAATGCATTGACTAAATTAATTGTCCTGTATTGATTCTTCTAGCCGATACAATTATTTTTCGGAAATTTGGTCTAACTGGTGTAAAACCATTGGAAGGAATGCACCAATGTCACTAACAATTCCTATAGCCTGTGTTGTTCCTCTATCGAGCAGTTTTGTTACAACGGCTTGACTA